>NZ_JBHYMS010000015.1:0-138354 GCF_042743185.1 Inquilinus sp. NPDC058860
GGGCGCCAACCGCCAAGGACAGGGGCCGGTGGCCACCGGCCCCTGTCCTGCCCTCTCTTCTACCTCAGCGAGGGCTGCACTCCAGATACAAGGGCCTGCGGCCTCGACGCCGGAACCGGAGCCTGACGGCGTGGCGCGGCGGTGCCGCGCCCTCCCCTCACCCGGACATCCTGGCGGATGTCCGACCTCTCCCGCAAGCGGGAGAGGCAACGCTCTGTTCTGAACCGGATAGATCGTGGACACCCATCCGCGGCGAAGAGGTCAGGAGAAGAACCGCGCCGGGCGGAAGGTCGCCAATTCAGGGCGGACGGCACCGCGCAAGACCTCGTCGGCCACGGCGGCGCCGAGGAAGGCGGCCAGGGTGACGCCGCTGTGGGTCACCGCGGCGTAGTAGCCCTCGACCTGCGGCAGCGGGCCGACGGCGGAGTAGCCGTCCCTCGGGATGGCGCGGATGCCGAGGCGCACCGCCTCCGGCTCCACCGGTCCCATCGCCGGCAGGATCGCGCGGGCGCGCCGGAGCAGCTCGCGCAACTCCGGCAGGTCGACGCTGGGGCGCGGCGCCGTCGCCGGGTCGAACTCGTCGTCGTTGCGGCAGACCAGCAGGCGCCCGGCGCCGTCGGGCCGGATGTCGCAGCCCGGCGCCTTCAGCAGCCGTTCGAGCCCGACCGCGACCGGCGGGGTGAAGGCCAGCAGGCCCGCGGTCGGTGCCAGCGGGATGCGCAGCGCCGGGTCGAGGTCGGCATCGTCAGCCCAACGGCCGGTGCAGTTGACCACCAGGTCGGCGCCCAGCGTCCGGCCGTCCGCCAGGGTCACACCGGTGACCCGGCTCGACCGCAGTTCCACCCGCGTCACCCGGGCGCCGATCTCGACCCGCGCGCCGAGGCGCCGGGCGGCGGCGAGCATGGCCTGGGCATAGACCACCGGGTCGACCCAGCCCTCCTCCGGAAACCAGGCGACCGGCGCGTCGCCCACCGCCGCCGGGTCGATGTCGGGCGCCAGCTCACGCAACTGCGCGGCGGAGATCCATTCGGCGGCATAGCCCCAGTCGCGCAACCGGTCGAATCGCCGGCGCTGCTCCTCGCGTTCCGCCTCGCCGGTCCATTCCAGGCTGCCGTTCAAATGCAGCCAGGGCGTGGCCGGGAATTCCTCGCGCAGCGCCGCATGCGCCTTCATCCCGGCGACGTTCAGGTCGTGATAGGCCCGCGGCGTCTTCCCATGGGAGTTGACCCAGGCGAAGCTGGTGCCGGAGGTGCCGGCGCCGATCCGCGTCGCCTCCAGCACCGTGACCGACGCCCCGCCTTGCGCCAGGCGGTATGCCACCGAAGCGCCGATGACGCCTGCGCCGATCACGATGATGGAAGCCATTCCGATCAACCTTCAAAATGCACAAATGTAGGTTGGGTTCGCGTCAGCGAACCCAACAACGGTTCCGCCGGTGCGATGTTGGGTTCGCAAGCGCGAACCCAACCTACAGGAGTCAGTTCTTCTTCACGTCCTCGAGATAGAACCGGCCGAGCGGGGTCTGGCCGAAGCCCTCGATACTCTTGCGGGAAACGGTCAGGTACGGGCTGTAATACAGGTCGATCCAGTGGGCGTCGGCCTTGGCCATCTTCTGCAGGTCGACATACATCGCCTCGCGCTTGGCCGGGTCGGTCTCGACCCGGGCCTTGGCCACCAGCGCCACCACCGCGTCGTTCTTGTAGCGGGTGTAGTAGTTCAGGTTGGCATCGTAGCCGAGCACGAAGGTGGTCTTCTGGTCCGGGTCGATGATGTCGTTGGTCCAGTAGTTCATCGCCAGGTCGTAGTCGCCGGCCACCTCCATGTCCCAGGTCTGGCTCGGGTCGACCTTCTGCAGGTTGACGGTGATGCCGACCTTGGCCAGCTGCTGCTGGATCAGCACCGACACCTGCTCGTCCACCGTATCGCCGGTCTGCACCAGATAGGTCAGCGCGATCGGGCCGGCGCCGGCCTTGGCCAGCAGCTCCTTCGCCTTCTCCGGATCATAGGGCCGGGCGCCGTTGTCGTCGGTGTGGTACAGCGCACCCTTCGGGATGTAGGAGTTCGCGACCGTGCCGATGCCGAAGGTGACGGTGTCGACGATCACCTTCTTGTCGATGGCGTAGTCGATCGCCTCGCGCACCTCCAGCTTGTCCAGCGGCGGGTGCGAATGGTTGATCAGCAGGTGGTCCTCGCGGGTCGAGGAGTCCTTGTGCATCGTCAGGTTCGGGTCCTTCTCCAGCTCCGCCACCTTGGCGAAGGGCACGAAGATGGCGGTGTCGAGCTCGCCCGCCTGGACCTTCAGCATCCGGGTGTTGTCGTCGGGGACCGAGATCCATTCGACGCCGTCGAGGCTGACCTGGTCGGCCTGCCAGAAGTTCGGGTTCTTCTTCAGCACCACCTTGTTGCCGCGGCTCCATTCCTCCATGGTGAAGGCGCCCGAGCCGATCGGCTTCTCGGCGAAGGCGTCCTCGCCCATCGCGGTCACGACCTTCTGCGGCAGCACCGCGACGCCCGGTAGGGCCAGGCTGGCCAGGAACGGCGTCGCCGGCTGGTTCAGCGTGATCACCAGCGTGCGGTCGTCCTTGGCCTCGGCAGTCTTGATCACCTTGTAGTTGTCGGCGATCAGCGATCCCGGATTGTCCCGCGCCCGCAGCAGCGAGAAGGCGGCGTCGGCGGCGGTCACCGGGCTGCCGTCGGAGAATTTCGCGTCGCGCAGCTTCAGCGTGTAGACCACGCCGTCGTCGGAGACGGTCCAGCTTTCGGCGAGGCCGGGGACCAGCTTGGTGCCGTCCTTGCTGACCCGGATCAGCACGTCATAGACGTTCGAGAACACCCAGTAGTCGACATTCTGCGAGGTCTTGATCGGGTCGAAGGTGGTGCCGTCCTCGCGCCGGCCGATGGTCAGCACGCCCGCCGCCTCGGCCGCGGCGCCGCCGGCGACCAGCGCCGCCAGGAACGCCGCCGTGGCGATGCCGAGATGTTTCCGTGTCATCGTGAGCCTCCGGTGTTGCCCCGTCTCAGTGTGCGGGGATTGCAGGATAGAGATGGCAGGCGGTGAAGCGCCCGTCGACCGGGCGCAGCGCCGGCGCCGCCCCGGCCCGGCATTCCGCCAGGGCGAAGGGGCAGCGCGGATGGAAGGCGCAGCCCGCCGGCAGGTCGAGCGGGCTCGGCGGCTCGCCGGCCAAGAGGTCCACGGGCAGCATGCGGTCTGGGTCGATCTCGGGAATCGCGCGGACCAGCGCCTGGGTGTAGGGGTGCTTCGGCGCCGCGAACACCGTCTCCGCCGCGCCCTCCTCCACGATCCGGCCGAGATACATCACCGCCACCCGGTCGCACAGCCGCCGGACCACGGCGAGGTCGTGGGCGATGAAGATCAGGGCCAGGTTCATCCGGGCCTTCAGCTCGATCAGCAGGTTGATGATCTGGGCCTGGATCGAGACATCGAGCGCGGCGACGCATTCATCGGCGATGATCAGCTTCGGCTCGACCGCCAAAGCGCGGGCGATGCCGACGCGCTGGCACTGGCCGCCGGACAGCTCGGCCGGGCGGCGGGCCGCATGCTCAGGCCGGAGGCCGACCAGGGTCAGCAGCTCCGCCACCCGCGCCGGGACGCGGTCGCGCGGCACCTTGCGGTGGACCCGCAGCACCTCGGCGATCGCCTCGCCCACCGCCATGCGCGGGTTCAGCGCGCCATACGGGTCCTGGAAGATCATCGCCGTCTCGCGGCGCAGCCGGCCGTCGCGGCCGCCCGAGGCGACGTCGGCGCCGCCGAATCGGATGCTGCCGCCGGTGATCTCGCCCAGCCGCAGGATGGCGCGGCCCAGCGTGCTCTTGCCGCAGCCGGATTCGCCGACCAGCCCCAGCGCCTCGCCCGGCGCCAGGGTGAAGGAGACGCCGTTGACCGCCCGCACCAGCCGCGGCGCGTGCCCCGGCAGCGGCAGGCCGCCGGCGCGGAAATGGACCTCGAGGTCCTGGACGTCGAGCAGAGTCATGCCGCATCCCCCAGCGCCCGGTGGCAGGCCGCCATGTGGCCCGGCTCCGGCCAGGACGGGTCCGGCCGCGCCGACGTGCAGCGGTCGAAGGCGCGGTCGCAGCGCGGGTGGAAGCGGCAGCCGCTGGGCAGGTCGGCCAGGGCCGGCGGCTGGCCGGGGATGAAGGGCAGCAGGCCGGCGCTGCCTCCGTGGGACGGCTGGCAGGCGATCAGCCGCGCCGTATAGGGGTGGCGCGGCGCCGCCAGCACCGCCCGCTTGGCCCCCGCCTCGCACAGCGTGCCGCCATACATCACGGCGATGCGGTCGCAGCTCTGCGCCACCACGCCGAGATCGTGGGTGATCAGGATGATGGCGAGGCCGCGCCGGTCGCGCAGATCCAGCAGCAGCCGCAGGATCTGCGCCTGCACGGTGACGTCCAGCGCGGTGGTCGGCTCGTCCGCGATCAGCACCTCCGGGTCGCAGGCCAGCGCCGTGGCGATCATCGCCCGCTGCCGCATGCCGCCGGAGAATTCATGCGGGTAGCCTCCCGCCCGCCGCTCCGGATCCGGGATGCCGACCTGGCGCAGCAGGTCGATCGCGGCGGCCCAGGCCTCGCGCTTCGAGGCGCCGCGGTGCAGCCGGATGCCCTCGGCGATCTGGTCGCCGATCCGCATCACCGGGTCGAGATGGCTGGACGGGTTCTGGAAGATCATGCCGATCTCGCGCCCGCGCACCCGGCGCATCGCCTCCGGCTCCAGCGCCGCCAGGTCGCGGCCCTTGAGCCACACCGACCCGCCGGCGATCCGAAGGCCGCCGGGCAGAAGGCCGATCAGCGCCCGGCAGGTGACGCTCTTGCCCGATCCGCTCTCGCCCACCAGCCCCATCACCTGCCCCGCCTCCAGCGCGAAGGAGACGCGGTCGACGATGGTCGTCTCCTCCCCCGCCCGGGTCAGGGCCACCGACAGGTCGCGCACCTCCAGGAGCGGCGCGGTCATTCCTTCACCCCGAGCCATTCGCCGAGGCCGTCGCCGAGCAGGCTGAAGCCGAGCGCGATCACCGCCAGCGCCACGCCCGGGAAGGCGGCGATCCACCAGGCGCGGATGATGAAGTTCTGGCTTTCCGCCACCATCAGTCCCCATTCCGCGGTCGGCGGCTGCACCCCGAGGCCGAGATAGCTGATCGAGGCGCCGAGCAGCGTGGTCAGCACCACGTCCGACATCGAGAACACGATCGAGCTGACCAAGGCGTTCGGCAGGATGTGCCGGGCCATGATGCGGAGATGACCATAGCCCAGGCTGCGCGCGGCGGTGACGAAGTCGCTGGCCTTCAGCACCAGCACCTGGGCCCGGACCAGCCGGGCGTAGGACACCCAGCCGACCAGGGCCATGGCGATGAAGAAGCTGCCCAGGCCAGGGCCGAGGATGGCCATGATCGCCAGCATCAGCACCAGGAAGGGAAAGGCGATGACGATATCGACGACCCGCATCACCACGACATCGACCCAGCCGCCGAAATAACCGGAGACGCAGCCGATGGCGGTGCCGACGACGAAGGGGAACAGCACGCCGAACACGCCCATCATCAGGTCGATCCGGGTGCCCCAGATCAGCCGGGACAGCACGTCGCGGCCGAAGTTGTCGGTGCCCAGCCAGTGTCCCGGCCCGGGCGGCAGCAGCGCGTTCGCGGTGTCCTGCGCGATCGGGTCGTAGGGCGCGATCACGGGCGCGAACAGAGCCGTCAGCACGAAGAAGCCGACGATGCCGGCGCCCCACCACAGCGCGCCCGGCACCCGCGGCAGCTTGAGCCTGAAGCGCAGCCGGGCGGCGGGCGTGCCGGCGACGGCGCTCACAGCTTCACCCGCGGGTCGAGGGCGACGGTCAGGATGTCGGCCAGGAAGTTCACGGTGACGCTGGCGACGGCGAAGGCCATGGCCACGCCCTGCACCACCATGTAGTCGCGGGTGAAGATGCCGCGCACCAGCAGCTGGCCCATGCCGGGGATCGAGAACACGTTCTCGATGATCACGGTGCCGCCGATCAGCCAGCCGATGTTGACCGCCAGGAGGTTGATGGTCGGCACGATGGCGTTGGGCACGACATGGCGCCAGAACACCATGGCCTCGGGCAGGCCCCGCGCCCGCGCCGCGGTGGCCTGGTCGGAGCGCAGCTCGGCGATCATCGCGGTCCTGAGCGTCCGGGTCAGCACCGCCGACAGGGCCAGGGCGATGGTCAGCCAGGGCAGCACCAGATGGTGCAGCCGGTCTGCCCAGTCGTCGCCATAGCCCGCCACCGGGAACAGGCCCAGCGTCACGCTGAACAGGATGATCAGCATGATCCCCAGCCAGAACGGCGGCAGGCCGAGGCCGGTGGTGGAGACGATGCGGATCGCGTGGTCGGCCAGCCGGCCGCGGCGGCGCGCGGCGATGGCGGCGAAGGGCACGGCGATCAGCAGCGACAGCAGGACGGCGCCGAACACCAGCAGCAGGGTCGGCTCGATCCGCTCGGCGATCAGGCGCAGCACCGGGACCTTGTACAGGATCGACCGGCCCATCTCGCCCTGCGACAGGTTCTGCAGGAACAGGCCGTATTGCGTCCACAGCGGCTCGTCCAGCCCGAACTGGGCGCGGATCCGGGCGACCGCGTCCGGCGTCGCCTTGGTGCCCAGCAGCACCCGCACCGGGTCGCCCGGGATCGAGCGGATCAGCACGAAGGTGATGACGCTGATGCCGAACAGCACCGGGATCAGCTGCAGCGGTCGGGTCAGGACGAAGCGGAAGCGGTGCATCGACGGTCAGCCTCTTCCCGCATTCAGGCGAGGCCGGCCCTTCCCCTCACCCTCCCGCCGAGAAGCCACGGCATTCGCACATCGGCCTGAGACACCGGCGGTGAGCACCCGAGCAAATTGCCTCTCCCGCTTGCGGGAGAGGTCGGACATCCGAAGGATGTCCGGGTGAGGGGATAGCGGCCTCGCCGAAAGCACAGCTTTACCGCGGGCGAGCACATGATCCGCCCGGTCCTGAAACGCTGATCCTGGCGTCGAAGCCGAGCCGCCCTCACCCGGTCTCGCTGCGCGAGCCCGACCTCTCCCGCAAGCGGGAGAGGCAACGAACGGGGCCCATCCGCCATGCGGACAATCCGGCATCAGGCGCCCCGGTGCTGTTCAAGGAAGTCCAGCAGCACAGGATAATACGCGTGCGGCTCCTCGTAGAACGGCATGTGGCTGGAGTTCGGGAAGACGTGCAGCCGGGCGTTCGGCAGCGCCAGCTTCATGCGCAGCGCGCAGGCCGGCGTCAGCTCGTCATGCTCGCCGCAGGTGATCAGCACCGGCACGGTGATCCGGCGCATGTCCGGCAGCCGGTTCCAGTCCTTCAGATTGCCGGTGTAGAGGAACTCGTTCGGGCCCTGGATGGTGCCGTAGGGCCCCATGTTCCAGTCGTCCAGCGACCGCTTGACCGGCGCCGGCCAGTGGTCCAGCCGGCAGACATGGCGGTGGTTCAGGATGGTGATCGCCGCCTGGTACACGGGGTGGTCCAGCGTGCCCTCGGCCTCGTGCCGCTGCATCATCGCCACGGTCTCGGGGCCGAGCGCAGCGCGCAGCCGCTCCAGCTCGCCGATCAGATGCGGGATGTCGGCGGCCGTATCCTCCAGGATCACGGTTTTCAGCGCCTCGGGATGGGTCAGCGCGTATTCGACGCTGAGCCAGCCGCCCCAGGAATGGCCCAGCAGATGCACCCGGCCGAGCCCGAGCGCCTGGCGCACCGTCTCCACCTCCTCGACATAGCGGGTGATGGTCCACAGCGACGGATCGGTCGGCCGGTCCGACGCGCCGGTGCCGAGCTGGTCGAAGGCGACGACGCGGTAGCCCTGGTCGATCAGGCAGGAATGGGCGTCGCGCAGATAGTCGCAGGGCAGCCCCGGGCCGCCGTTGAGGCACAGCACCGTCTCCGGCCCCGAACCGAAGCTGTAGGCCACGATCCTGTGGCCATCCACACGAATCTCGTCCCGCCGATCCGGCGCGATCTCCCGCCACATCCTGCCATCCCCGTCATGATCTTTTTTGCGTCGCGAGACGCTAGACTGATCGGACAAATCAGACAAGCCAGCCGACGGGGAAAGATCATAACCGGAGGTTGCGCCGTCGATATCTGGGAGAGACCGGGTCCGTCACGCCTTGCCGTACACCGGCACGACCGCGCCGCGGCTGACCCGGTTGGCCGGCGAGGCCAGGAACAGGATGGTCGCCGCCACCTCCTCCAGCTTCGGCCAGGCGGCGTGGTCGGCCTTGGGCATCGCGGCGCGGTTGGCCGGCGTGTCCATGATCGAGGGCGCCACGGCGTTCACCAGGATTCCCTGCCCCGCCACCTCCTGCGCCAGGGCCACGGTCAGCGCGGCCAGCGCCGCCTTCGACGCCGTGTAGGCGGTCATGCCGGCGCCCTGGCGCCATTCCAGCGCCGGCCGCGCCGCGACGTTGACGATGCGGCCGCCGCCCTGCCCGATCGTCTGCACCGCGGCGCGGCAGCACAGGAAGGAGGAGATGAGATTGGTATCCAGCTGCTGCTGCAGCATCGCCTTGTCGGTGTCGCCGACCGGCGCCATGGCGAAGCCGCCGGCGACATGGATCGAGGCCCAGAGCGACGGCAGTGCCGCATAGAACGCCGCGACCGCCGCCTCGTCGGTCAGGTCCGGTACCGGCGACAGCACCACCCGGTCGTGGCCGCGATGGGCAAAGCGGCGGGAATCCTTGATGTCGCGGACCGGGACATGGCAGGTGGCCCCGGCCTCGAGCAGCAGCCCGACCACCGCCGATCCGAGCGCGCCGGTGCCGCCGGTGACGACCACGTGACGATCGTGGAATTCCATGGGGCCTCCTCAGGTGGTACGACGGTCCTCCAGGATCATCGCCGCTGCCTTCTCGGCGATCATGATGGTGGGCGAGTTGGTGTTGCCCGAGGTGATGGTCGGCATGATCGAGGCATCGGCGATGCGCAGGCCCGCCAGGCCGCGCACCCGCAGCCGCTCGTCGACCACCGCCAGCGGATCCCGGCCCATCTTGCAGGTGCCGACCGGGTGGAAGATCGTGGTGGCGATGTCGCCCGCCGCCCGCATCAGCTCGGCCTCCTCCTGCAGCGTCGGGCCCGGCCGCACCTCCTCCGGCGCATAGCGGGCCAGGGCCGGCGCGGCGGCGATCCGCCGGGTCAGCCGGATGGCGTCGACCGCGACGCGGCGATCCGCCTCCTCCGACAGGTAGTTCGGGCGGATCGCCGGCGCCGCGGTCGGGTCCGGGCTCTTGATCCGGACCGAGCCGCGGCTGTGCGGCCGCAGGTTGCAGACCGAGGCGGTGAAGGCGGGGTAGCTGTGCAGCGGCTCGCCGAAGCGGTCCAGGCTGAGCGGCTGGACATGGTATTCGAGATTGGCCGTCTCCTGCGCCGGGTCGCTGCGGGCGAAGGCGCCGAGCTGGCTGGGCGCCATGCTGAGCGGGCCGCTGCGGAGCAGCGCGTATTCGAGGCCCATGCCGATGCGGCCGAGCAGGCGGTTGGCCCGCTCGTTCAGGGTCGGCACGCCCTCGACCTTGTAGACCAGGCGCAGCTGCAGGTGGTCCTGCAGGTTCTCGCCCACCCCCGGCAGGTCGTGCACCGGCTGCACGTCATGCGCGGCCAACAGGTCGGCCGGGCCGATGCCGGAATGCTGCAGGATGGCGGGGGAGCCGACGGCGCCGGCCGCCAGGACCACCTCGCCCGCCGCGGCATAGGCCTCGGTGCCGTCCGGCCGGCGGAACACCACGCCGGCGACGCGCTTGCCCTCGAGATGCAGCTTCAGCACCTGGGCATGGGTCTCGACCTTCAGGTTGGGCCGCTTCAGCGCCGGGTTGAGGAACCCTTTGGCCGTGGTCCAGCGGATGCCGCGGCGCTGGTTCACCTGGAAGTAGCCGCAGCCCTCGTTGTCGCCGGTGTTGAAGTCCTCGGTCGGCGGGATGCCGGTCTCGGCCGCGGCCTGGCGGAAGGCGTCGAGGATCGCCCAGGACAGGCGCTGCGGCTCGACCCGCCATTCCCCGCCGGCACCGTGGACGGCCGAGCGGCCCTGCCAATGATCCTCCGACCCGATGAAGTAGGGCAGCACGTCGTCCCAGCCCCAGCCGGCATTGCCGAGCTGGCGCCACTGGTCGTAGTCGCGCGCCTGACCGCGCATGTAGATCATGCCGTTGATGGCGGAGCAGCCGCCCAGCACCTTGCCGCGCGGATAGTTGATCGCCCGGCCGCCCAGCCCCGCCTCATGCTCGGTCTTGAAGCACCAGTCCAGGCGCGGATCGCCATGGGTGTAGAGATAGCCGACCGGGATGTGGACCCAGATGGTGCCGGGCTTGCCTCCGGCCTCCAGCAGCAGCACCGAGGCCTTGGGGTCGGCCGACAGCCGGTTGGCCAGCACGCAGCCGGCCGAGCCGGCCCCGACGATGACGGTATCGAACGTTCCGATCGTCCGCGTCATCGGCCCGCCGTCTTCTTCAGCACCATTCCTGTCCCCGATCCGCCCCGGTTCTTGGTTGTCGATGCCGATCTTCCTACAAGGCCGCCGGTCATACAATGAGCCCGCGACCCCGGCGACGCTCGACGGGGCGGGCGCCCCGCGCTAACCATTCGCAGTCAGATCCTCGAGAGAGCACCGGCCATGGCCAGCGACGTCGAAACCGTGACCGCCACCCCGGACTCGCCGCCGCGGCAGCGCATGGCGGCGCATCTGGCGGCGATCGGCCGCGGCCCCGGCCGGTCGCGGCCGCTGACCGAGGCCGAGGCCGAGGACGCCTTCGCCATCATCCTGTCCGGCGAGGCCGACCCGATGCAGGTCGGCGCCTTCCTGCTGCTGGAGCGCTATCGCGGCGAGACGGCGGCGGAGCTGGCCGGCATGATCCGCGCCGGCCGTGCCGTGGTCGGCGCGGCCCCGGCGACCCGGCCGGCGCTCGACTGGCCGTCCTACGCCGCCGGCAAGACCCGCGGCGCGCCCTGGTTCCTGCTGTCGGCCCTGCTGGTCGCGCGCGCCGGCCATCCGGTGCTGATGCACGGCATCAATGTCCGCGTCACCGAGGGCATCGAGACCGAGGATGCGGTACGGGCGCTGGGCCTGCCGGTGCCCGAGACCCCGGCCGAGGCGGCGCGGATTCTCGACGCGACCCGCTTCGCCTATCTGCCGCTGCGCGCGGTCAGCCGCACCCTGACCGAGCTGATGGAGCTGCGGCCGGTGCTGGGCCTGCGCAGCCCGGTCAACTCCGCTGCCCGCCTGCTCAACCCCTTCGAGGCCAAGGCCAGCTTCGTCGGCGTGTTCCACCCGGCCTATCAGGACCTGCACCGCGACACCGCGCGCCTGCTGGGCCAGAGCGACCTGTGCGTGGTCAAGGGCGCCGGCGGCGAGGCCGAGCGCACGCCGCTCAAGGCGCTGTCGCTGCAGCGCCTGGTGGCCGGCGAGGCGCTGGACGAGACGGTGCCGCCGATCGTCGGTGAAGGCCGCGGCGAGCGGTTGGCGCGTAGCGACCTCGGGCATTTCCGCGCCGTCTGGACCGGCACAGCCGATGATCCCGCGGCCGAGGCGACGGTGGTCGGTACCGCCGCGGTGGCTCTGGCGGTGATCGCCGGGGACAGCGGCGAGGCCGCCCATGCCCGGCACCTGGAGCGGGCGGCGGCGCTGTGGCGGGAGCGGAACGGCTAACCCGCCCGCCCCGCCTTATACGCATCGATCGCGCCGGTGATCAGCCGGTGGTCGTCCTCGTGCAGCAGGCCGGAGACGCCGATGAACCCGACCACCTGGGCGCCGATGCGGATCGGGAAGCCGCCGCCATGGTCGATCATCGGCGTGCGCACCGATGGGCTCTCGGCCAGGGTCCGGCCGCGCGCCTTGAGTCGGTGGTGCAGCCACAGCGAGCTGTGGCCGAACTGGCGGACCGCGGCGGATTTGAGGTCGAGCCAGACCTGGTTGTCGGCCGCGGTGCCGTCGAGCGCGGCGGCGAACAGCACCCGGTCGCCGACCTGGATGCGGATCGCGACCGGCGCCGGCGCTGTCTCGACCAGCGTCCGGCCGATCGCCCAGGCCTCGGCGAAGTCGAAGCGGTCGAAGGCCAGCCGCGCCTCCTCGGCCTCCAGCTCGGCGGTGCGGGCGGCATGATCGGTCATCGGTCCCTCCTCGACTCTCCGAGGCCGATCCTGCCACAGCCTCGCCGGCGATGCGCCATGGCTGCGCCGTCAGTCCCCGTCGCGCAACGTGATCGAGCCGTCGTTGAGCCGGCAGCGCAGCGTGGTCGCCGGCCCGACCGGCTCGTAGGTCGACGGGTTCAGGTGCTTCAGGCTGAGCTCGGCGGTGCTGTCCGGAAAGATGCGCAGCCGGATGTACTCCAGCGACATCGCGCCGTCCGCCGCCTCGAAGGCGTGGGTCTCGGAGGTGGCGATGAACTGCGGCGTCAGGTTGAAGGTGGTGAAGGTCGGCACCGCGACCACCGGCGGGCCGCCGGCGCCGGACGGGTCGAGGCATTTGGCGAGGTCGATCACCACGCTCGGCTTGTCGCCCTCGCGCAGCTCGCGGTCGAGCTTGGCGTAGTCCCAGCCGGCCCGGGCCGGAGCCGCGGCGGCGAGCAGGACGAGCAACGCCGCGGCCGAGGCGCGGCGGAACGGACGATGGGTCATCGGCAGCGGGTCCTTCCGGTGGATGCGGCGGCCGGAGATCCGGCCATGGGACGGCGATCCTACCCGATTCGCGCCCCCCATTCGCACCGATGACGCGCCGCGGAGGAAGCGGGCGGCCGGGCATCGGGCCCGGCCGCCCGGTCGCGTCAGGCGTCCTTGTCGGGATCGATCGGTCCGAGCTCGATGACGACATCGGTCGGCTCGGGCTCGTGCGGCGCCAGCGTCGTCCGCTCCGCATCCGCCCAGCTGGCCAGCTTGATCACCTGTCCCGCCGGGGCGCCGGCCGGCGGGATCTCGACCGCCTCGAGGATGTAGAGGCCGTCGCCGTCGAGGAGGAAGGTGTGCTCCCCGAACATGGTGCTGAGCTGGGGCATGGCCGGATGGTTTTCGGGCAGGGCCTGGGCCCCGAACCGGGTCACCGTCCGGTCGACCAGCGCGGTGTTGAGCTTCATCGCATGCTCCTGTCGATGGGGCACGCCCCTCGGGGCGGCCTGTCGATCGGCTCGCGCCGGGGCCGCATGCCCCGGCGTGTCGCGGGACCTCCCACCGCGGGGTGGTGCGATATCGGCCGTCCGCACGACTTACCTAAGTGCTGCACGGCATCCTGCAACCCTGGCCGGCGGTTGTTATGATGGGCCGATGATCCGATCGACATGCGACGCCACGCCATGAAGCCGGAGGATCTCGACCGGCTGCCGCGCCATCTCGACCCGCGCCGCGATCCCTGGCGCCCGGCGATCCGGCCGCTGCCGCCGGATCGCGCGGTGGCGGCGATCGGCGACGTGCACGGCCAGGCCGACCTGCTGGAGGCGATGCACCGGCTGGTGGCGGATGAATTCTCGATTCTTCCCGCCGGCACCGGGCGCACGCTGATCCATCTCGGCGACCTGGTCGATCGCGGCCCGGAGAACCTGCGCGCCCTGGCCCTGGCGCGGCAGGGAATCGCGGGCGCCGAGGCGATCACCCTCCTGGGCAATCACGACGACCGCATGCTGGCGCTGCTGGACGGCGCCGCCGACCACGCCTCGCTGCAGTTCTGGCTGAGCTATGGCGGCGACCGGGTGCTGTCCGAATGCGGCATCACCGCGCTCGAAGGCGACTGGCGTGGCCGGGTGCGCGCGGCGATCGGGCCGGAGCTGCTGGGCTGGCTGCGCGGCTGCCCCGTCACCCACCGGATCGGCGACCTGCTGTTCGTCCATGCCGGGATCGACCCGGAGGTCGCGCTGGCGCAGCAGGACCGCCGCACCCTGCTGTGGATCCGCGACCCGTTCCTGGACTGGCCCGGCCCCTTCCCCGAGGGCGTCGCGGTGATCCACGGCCACACCCCGGCCGACCGGCTGGACCTGGACCATCCGCACCGCATCGACGTCGACACCGGCGCCTTCGCCACCGGCTGCCTGTCGGCGGTGCTGATCCACGGCGACCGGATGCGGGGCCTGCGGGTCTGGCGGCTTTAGAGCCCTTTTGGGAATGCGCTGGCGTGAGTCGGCTGGTGGTGGTTTCGAGAACCGGCGCGCAGCGGACGTTTGGGTCCGTGAGCACCGGAAGCGCAGAAACCGCCATCAGACGGCCGCGCCAGTAGCATTTCCAAAAGGGCTCTTAGCCCCGGTCCGGCTCCACCGTGAACAACTCCTGCGGCATGCGCACGCCGCGCAGGGCGTAGCGGCCGACGCAGACCAGGCCGGCCTCGGCCCCGCCCGCCGCCGCGGCGAAGGCGGAGGAGACCAGCATCGGCTGGTCCGCCGACCGGCACATCTCGGCGATCCGGCTGGTCTCGTTCACCGCCGGGCCGACCACGGTGAAGTCGAGCCGGTGGGCGCTGCCGATGTTGCCGAAGAACACCTCGCCGATATGCAGGCCGGCATACATCTCGGTCACAGGCTGGCCGGCCTCGGCGCGCTGGGGATTGAGCGTCGCGATCGTCGCCCGGGCGCCGCGCACCGCCTCCAGCGCCGCGCGGCAGGCCCGGGCGCGGGCCTCGGCCCCGCCATCCTCCGGCCGGAAGATCGCCAGCACGCCGTCGCCGATCAGCTTCAGCACGTCGCCGCCCGCCGCCTGCACCGCCGAGATCACGGCATCGGCGTAATCGTTCAGCAGCGGGATGATCTGCTCCGGCAGCGCCGTGTCGGTGATCCGGGTATAGCTGCGCAGGTCGCTGAACCACAGCACCGCGTCGATCCGGTCGGCGACGCCGCGGGCGATGCGGCCCGACCACACCAGGTTGCAGGCGTCGCGGCCGAGATAGGTCTCCAGCAGCGTGCTGGCCATGCGGGCCAGGGTGGCCGCCTTGATCGCCATCGCCAGGCCGGGCAGGACCTTGAGCAGCCCGGCGATCTCCTCGTCGCTGAAGCCGCCCGGCCGGTCGGTGGTCCAGGCCGAGAACAGCCCGTCCCAGTCGGCGATCGCGCCTTCGGCCTCGAAGCGGTTGAGGATGCCGAGATAGTCGGTCATCCCCTCCTCCGCCGCCGTGGCCACCGCGGCGAATTCGGCGCAGCTCTCCGGCGTCACCCGCCGGCGCATCCACTCCTCGCCGGTGTCGATCAGGTGGAAGAACGGGCTGGCGCGCCACTTCTCCTCGCGCTCGCCCGCGGTGGTGCGGCCATAGCCGGTGAAGCTGGCCTCCGGCTCGTCGCGGCGCCAGCGCACGGCATTGCCCTCATAGACCGGGTGCAGCGTGTCGATCACCAGAAGGCCGCTGGCGATCGGCAGGCCGGCGAACACGGCCCGGGCGCAGAACCCGGCCAGCAGCTCGGTCTCCGACAGGCCGATCAGCCCCGCCTCGGTGATCCAGGCGGACAGCGCGGTGAGCTTGGAGTCGTCCATCGATTCTCCCTGGATGGCCGAAGCCTTATACCATCCGGGAGGCCGGCGCGGCGCCGGTCGGCAGCAGGCCGTGCCGCTGCAGCGCGGCGGCCAGCTCCGCGGCGCCGACGAAGCGGTGCCCCGCCAGCCCCGCTTCCTCAGCCCCGGCGACATTGGCGGCACCGTCGTCGATGAACAGGGTTTCGGCCGGATCGGCGCCGAGCCGGCGGAGGCAGCGCCGATAGGCCTCGGGCTGCGGCTTGCGGGCGCGGAATTCGGCCGAGACGTGGATCGCGTCGCCGAAGACCGGCCGCAGCTCCGGGAACACGGCGTCGATCTGCTCCAGCATCAGCAGGCTGTTGTTGGTCAGCACCGCGATCCGCGCCGCCTGCCCCACCCGGCCCGCCAGGGCCAGCATCTCCGGCATCGGCGTGATCGCTGCCCGCTGTGCCGCCGTCCATTCCGCCCGGCTGAGCGGATGGCCGATGCGCTCGCCGAAACCGCGCAGATAAGCCTCGGCATCCAGCTCGCCGGCATCGCCGCGGTCCTCGAAGCCCGAGCCCCAGATCGCCGCCTCGATCGCGTCGGGCGCGCGGCCGGACAGGCGCGCCAGGGCGGCGATCCGGGCCGCCTTGTCGTAGCGGCACAGCACGTCGTTCATGTCGAACAGGATGAGCACGATCATGCGGCGGCTCCGCCGGTTCCTGCGGTCCACCTAAGGATGGTGCCGCCGGGCCAGGCCGGCAACCGCCTCACAGCACCCCGAGCAGCCCGTCGGCCAGCAGCTTCAGCCCGATCGCCACCAGCAGCAGATGGCACCAGAGATACAGCCGCGCCTCGTCGATCCGGTCGTGGAAACGGCGGCCGATCCAGACCCCGACCGGCACCACCGGCGCCGCCGCGGCGATGGCGGCGAGGTTCCGCGGCTCCAGCACGCCGAGATAGAGATAGGGCACCTGCTTGGCGATGTTGCAGAGCATGAACACGATCGCCGAGGTGCCGGCGAACACGGTCTTGTCCAGCCGCTGCGGCAGCAGGTAGATCGCCAGCGGCGGACCGCCGGAATGGGCGACGAAGGTGGTGTAGCCGGTCAGCGTGCCCCACAGCGCCGCCCGCCGGCCGGAGGGGGCCGTGCGCGGCTGCTCCCTTCGTCGGCGGGCGAACCAGCGCAGCGCGAAGACCAGGGTGACCAGCGCGATCAGCAGCGTCACCCAGGCCGGGTCGACCAGGGCGAAGGTCAGCCCGCCCAGCGCGATGCCGCACAGGAGCGGCAGCACCAGGACCCGCAGGTTCGGCCGGCTCCAGGTCCGCGGCGGAAACGCCCAGACGGTGAACACGTCCATCAGCAGCACCAAGGGCGCGATCACCGCGGCCGCATCGACCGCGGGCATGACGAAGGACAGGGCCGGGATGCCGAGGATGGCGAAGCCGCCGCCGAAGCCGCCCTTGGTGAAGGCGATCACGAAGATGGTGCCCAGCAGCACGGCGAGCAGGAGGGGATCGGTCGGCATCAGCGCGACCATGGCCGACCCGACCCGCTTCGCTCAATCCTCGGATTGCGCCGAGGGCAATTCATCGCCACGGGACCGCCGCCAGGCCGATGCCGAGGCTGATGGCGCCGACGGTACCAAGCACTGCGATCAGCGCCGTCGCGACCGCCACGTCGCTGCCCACGGGGCCGAGCGCCGCGGCCAGGCCGAGCACCAGCCCCGCCGCGGACACGCCGCAGACGCAGGCCAGGGAGGATCGGTCGTTCTCCGAGGCCACTGCCCGATGCGGCTGCGAGACCGGATCGAGGGAATGGGAGAAGGCTGACATTTCGAGTCTCCGCCGATGTATCGCGTCGACGGTATGCCAAGCCTGAATTGGGGAGTATCCTGCCCTTCCGGATTTCATCCTTCCGAAAACCGCAAGGATGCCCATGGACCGCTTCGCGGCGATGACCGTCTTCGTCAAGGTGGCCGAGGCCGGCAGCCTGTCGGCGGCGGCGCGCACGCTCGGCCTGTCGCTGACGTCGGTCAGCCGCCAGCTCGCGGCGCTGGAGGCGCGTCTGGGCACGCGGCTGGTGATCCGCACCACGCGGCGCCTGGCCCTGACCGAAGCGGGCCGCCTTTACCACGACCAGGCCCGGCGCATCCTGGGCGAGGTCGAGGAGGCGGAGCAGGCGTTGTCCGCCCATCAGTCCGAGCCGGTCGGCCGGCTGCATGTCGCCGCGCCGACGCTGATCGGCCGGTTGAAGCTGGCGCCGCTGCTGCCGGATTTCCTGGCGCATCATCCCGGTCTTGCCGTCGACCTCACATTGACCGACCGCCCGGTCGACCTCGTCGAGGACGGCGTCGACCTCGCCATCCGCATCGGCCGGCTGCCGGATTCGAGCATGATCGTGCGCCGGCTCGGCGGCATCCGCATGCGGGTCTGCGCCGCGCCCGGCTATCTCGCCCGCCGCGGCGAGCCGGCGGTGCCCGAGGATCTGGCCGGGCACGACTGCATGGTCTTCGCCACGGCTCCCGGCCCCGTCTCCTGGCCGTTCCAGACACCGGCGGGGCGGGTGACGGTCCCGGTCGGGGCCAGGATCCGCACCAACGACCTGGACGCGGCCGTCGCCGCGGCGCTGGCCGGCGCCGGCCTGGTCCGTGCCCCGTCCTGGCAGGTCGCGGAGCTGGTGGCCGCCGGCCGGCTGAAGCCGGTGCTGATCGGATACGAGCGGCCCTCGGCGCCGGTGCAGGCGCTGTTCCTGCCCAGCCGGCTGCTGTCGCCGAAGATCCGCCTGTTCACCGATTTCCTGGCCGGACGCTGGGCCGGACAGGAGTTCGGCCACGAGGCGGAAGGCCCGGCAGGCCAGTCTGCTTGATCACGGGCGGGGGCCCTGACATGGTCCCCGCCGGACCAGCCATCAGGATCCGCCGATGCTTCTGCATTCCCTCTATCTGATCGCCATTGTCGCGGAGGCGATGACGGCGGCGCTGGCGGCCGGGAAGCGCAGCATGGACTGGGTCGGCGTCTGCCTGCTGGGCTGCGTGACGGCGCTCGGCGGCGGCTCGGCGCGGGATATCCTGCTCGACCACCACCCGCTGTCCTGGGTGGAGCACCCGTCCTACCTGCTGATCACGGGCGGCGCCGCCCTGCTGACCATTCCCGCCGCCCGCGTCATGCATCGCCTGCACAAGCTGTTCCTGCTGCTGGATGCGATCGGCCTCGTCGTGTTCACGGTGATCGGCGCCAATATCGCGATGGCGCTGGACCTGCCGATCGTGATCGTCATCGCCTCGGGCATGATCACCGGCTGCGTCGGCGGCGTCCTGCGGGACGTTCTCTGCAACGACATCCCGCTCCTGTTCCGCAGCGAGCTCTATGCCACCGTGTCGGTGGTGACCGGCGGCATCTATGTCGCCGGCTTGTCCGCCGGCATCGGCCACGACCTCGTCACGGCGGCCGCCATGATTATCGGCCTGGCGCTTCGCCTCCTCGCGCTCCGGTTCAATTGGAGCATGCCGAAATTCGTCTATACGCGGGATCTTCACTGAACGGCGCCTATCGCACCCGGAAGCTGGCCCGGTACTGGGCCGGGGTGACGCCGAGGCGCTTGGCGAAGACGATGCGCATCCGGTCGGCGCTGCCGAAGCCGCAATCATAGGCCACCGCCTTGAGCGCGCGGTCGCTGCCCTCCAGCAGGTTGCGGGCGGCGTCGACGCGGGCACGCTCGACGAATTCGTGCGGCGTCGCGCCGGTCTCCTGCACGAACAGCCGCGCCAGGTTGCGGCCGCTCATCCCCGCCACCTCCGCCAGCGCGTCGACCGTGAAGCCGGCGCCGATGTTCTGCAGGACATGAGCCTGCACCCGGGCGATCGGCGACTCCGGGTCGGCCGGGGCGGTCAGGAACGGACTGAACTGCGACTGGCCGCCCTGGCGCTGCGCCACCACCACCAGCCGCTTCGCCACCGCCAGCGCCACCCGAGCGCCGTGATGCTCCGCCACCAGCGCCAGGGCCAGGTCGATGCCGGCGGTGACGCCGGCCGAGGTCACCAGCGCCCCGTCGCGCAGATAGATCCGGTCGTGCTCGACCTGCGCCCGCGGGAACAGCTCGGCCAGGCGCTGCGCGTTCTGCCAATGCGTGGTCACGCGATGGCCATCCAGCAGCCCGGCATGGCCGAAGGCGAAAGCGCCGGTGCAGATCGATCCGTGCAACCCCGCCCGCGGCGCGGCCGCCGCCAGCCAGGCGGACAGCAGCGGGTCGGGCGCCGCGGTCGGCAGGCCCGGGCCGCCGGCGACGAGCACCATCGAGAACGGCTCCACGGCGTCTTCGAAGCTGCGATCGGCGACCATCTGCATGCCGTTCGAGGCGCGCAGCGGCGCGGTGTCGGCGGCGACCAGCGTCGTCTCGTACCGGTCGCCGGCGTCGATGAAGCCGTTGGCCTCGGCGAAGACGTCGACCGGCCCGGCGACGTCCAGCGCCTGCACGCCGGGAAAGATGGCGATCGCGACCGTCCGCGCCGGCATTCCGTGCCCTCCTGCTGTCGCCGACCGATCCCACGGCCGCCGCCCGGCCGCAATGTCCGATTTCCGCGTGCGCTTGTCCGGAAGCGCCCCGGCCGCGTTGAGGAGGCAGGCGTCCGCGGCTCACATGAGGGGCATCGAAACTCTCCGACGGAAGGTCCCCATGTCCATCGCCGGCATCCGCATCCCCGACAGCGCCATGGCGCGCGAGATCACCGAGCTGGTGCGCGACACCGAGAGCGAGCTGCTGTTCCGCCATTCGACCCGGGTCTACCTGTTCGGCGCCTTGACCGGGCAGCGCAAGGGCCTGACATTCGATCCCGAGCTTCTGTACGCCGGGGCGATGTTCCACGACATGGGGCTGGTCGACGCCTATGCCAGCCCCGACCTGCGCTTCGAGGTCGACGGCGCCAACGCCGCGCGCGACTTCCTGCAGCGGCACGGCATCCCGGCCGCCGACATCGACCTGGTGTGGGACGCGATCGCCCTGCACACCACGCCCGGCATCCCGGAACACAAGCACCCGGTGGTGGCGCTGGTGACGGCCGGGGTGGAGATGGACGTGCTGGGCCTCGCCTTCCACGACTTCACGGCAGAGCAACGCCGCCAGGTGGTGCACGCCCATCCGCGCGGCCCCGACTTCAAGCACGGCCTCATCGAGGCCTTCGCCCACGGCACCATCCGCAAGCCGCAGACCACCTTCGGCAATGTGAAGGCCGACGTCCTGGCCCGGATGGACCCGAGCTACAAGCGGGTCGACTTCACCGACGTGATCCTGAACTCGGACTGGGAGAGCTGAGGCTCATCCCCCTCCTGTCATTGCCGGGCTTGACCCGGCAATCCAGGGGCCACCCAGAGCGGCTTCGACATCTCTGGATGCCCGGGTCAAGCCCGGGCATGACAATGTTGGGGGAAGCTCTCATACCCGCGCCCTGGACAGCCGCGGCCGGCGGGCCCATCTTCAGGGCATCATGACCGTCCCGGGATACAGCATCTGCGCCGCCGACGGCCTCGGCCGGTCGTTGCGGCTGTGGCGCTCGCTGCGGCGGGTCAAGCAGGCCCATGCCGCCGAGCTGCTGCGCGTGTCGCAGGCGATGGTGTCGCGCTGGGAGGCCGGCACGCTGGTTCCCGACGCCGAGGAGCAGGGCCGCCTGCGCCGGCTGATGAGCGCCCGGCTGGACAGCGCCGCCGACCACGCGCTGGCCCGGCTGGTCACCGACTCCTCCGGCAGCGCCCATCTGGTCTGCGACCTGACGCACCGGCTGCTGGCGGCCTCGCGCGGGCGCAGCCGCGACTGGAACTTCCGCACGCCGGAGCTGCTCGGCGTCTCGCTCTGGCGCTTCGCCACGCCGGAGATCCAGGCCGCCGAGGCCGCCCTGACCGACGAGGGCTGGTTCGAGCCGGAGCCGCCCGCGGTCGAGATCGCGACCAGTGCCAACGGCTCCCCGATCGTCCCGATCCGCCAGGGCCGCATGCGTTGGACCCGGCTGCAGCTCTCCGACGGCGCCTTCGTGCGCCTGGCCGAAACCATCGCCTGAATATCTTATTCAGCCGCCCTTCCCCGCTCCTTCGCTAAGGTCGCCCCGTTCTGAACATGGAGTGACCATGTCGTCCCGCGGATCCTGGGCCGCGATCCTGGTGATCTATGCCGCCGGCGTGATCGCGGCGGCGCAGCTCGGCAAGCTGTCGGCGCTGCTGCCGCCGATGCAGCGCGACCTCGGCCTCGACCTCACCGTCGCGGCGCTGCTGGTGTCGCTGCTCGAGATCGGCGGCGCCACGCTGGGGCTCTTCGCCGGGGTGGTGATCAGCCGCGTCGGCGCCCGCCGCGCGCTTCTGGCCGGGCTGCTGCTGCTCGCTCTCGCCGCCGCCGGCATGGCTGCCACTTCGGCCGTCGCCGGTCTGTTCCTGTGGCGGATCGTCGAGGCCGCGGCCTATCTCGCCGTCGCGGTCGCGGCGCCGACCCTGACCATCGCCACTGCATCTCCTGCGCAGCGGGCCACCGCCCTGGCGCTGTGGAGCACCTTCTTCCCGGTCGGCTTCGCCGTCGGCAGCATCCTCGCCGGCCTGGGGGTCGAGGCCGCGCCCTGGCGCTGGGTGCTGCTGGGCAGTGCCGGGCTGACCGCCCTGCTGCTGCTGCCGGCCTGGCGCCTGCCGACACCGCCCGAGGCCGCGCCGCGCCGTGCCGCGAGCGGCGGCGCCCATCCCCTCCGGGCGCCGCTCGGGGCCTGGCTGATGGCGGTGGGCTTCGCCTGCTACACGGTGTTCGAGGTCGGGCTGCTGGCGGTGATGCCGGCCTATTTCACCAGCCAGCGCGGCGTCTCGGCCTCCATGGCCGGGCTGATCACCGGCGTGGCCGCCTTCGCCGCGGTGCTGGGCGGCCTGGCCGCCGCCTGGTGGATGCGGCGGGACCGGCCGCTCGGCGGCTTCACCGCCTTCGGCGTCGTGGTGCCGGCGCTGCTGCTGTTCGCCGTGTTCACGCCGTCGGGCGGGTCCTGGCTCTGGCCGGCCATGGCGGCGACGCTGCTGAACGCGATCTCCGGCGCCGTGCCGGCCGTGGTCTTCGCCCGCCTGCCCGACGCGGTGGGACCCGGCGGCGACATGGCGACGGCGAACGGCCTCCTGGCCCAGGGCGGCGCCTCCGGGTCGCTGCTGGGGCCGCCGCTCTTGGCCGCCGCGGCGAGCCATTTCGGCTGGCCGGCCGCGGCCGGCGCCGGCCTCGCCGCCTCCGCGCTGTGCCTGCTGCTGCTCGCCCTGGCGCAGCGCGGCCATGACGGCGTGGCGGCGGTCAGCCGCCGCTGATCGCGGTCAGCACGAACACCTCAATCCCCGGCGCCAGCTTCGTCTCCAGCCTGGCGCGGCGGCCGTCGACGAAGATGTTGATGTGGCGCCGGATCGCCGGGCTGGAGTCGCGGATGCGGTCGCCCATCCCCGGCCAGCGTTCGTTCAGCCCGTCGATCGCCTCGGCCACCGTGCCGGCGCGCAGTTCCACCCGCGGCGGCGCGCCCGGAAACAGGATGGTCAGCACTGTCGGCAGCCGCACCAGCACGGCCGGCGCCTCGTCCGGCATTGTCCTCGGCTGGGCCATCGCTCAGCGGTCGACCACCAGGGTCTCGACCGACAGGATCGAGGGCAGGTGCTGGGCGACGCAGTCCCAGCTCTCGCCCTCGTCGGCGCTGGCGAACAGCGCGCCGCCCGAAGTGCCGAAATACACCCCGGCCGGGTCCAGCCGGTCGGTCGCCATGGCCTGGCGCAGCACGCCGAAATAGGCGTTCTCCTGCGGCAGCCCGCGGCGCAGGTCCTGCCAGCTGGTGCCGCCGTCGCGGGTGCGCCAGACCGCGGCGCGGCCGTCCGGCACGAAGCGGCCCTTGATGTCGCCGTTCAACGGCAGCAGGAACAGCGTGTCCGCGTCGCGTGGATGGGCCGCGGCCGGAAAGCCGAAGCTGGAGGGCAGCCCTGCCTCGATGCTGTCCCAGCGCCGGCCGCCGTCGTCGCTGCGGTACATGCCGCAATGGTTCTGCTGGTACAGCCGCTCCGCCTTGCCCGGCGCCATCACCAGGCAGTGCACGCATTGCCCGAATTCGGGATAGCGCTGGTCCTCGGGCAGGAAATCGGCGCGGGTGCCGCGGTTGCGGGTCTCCCAGGTCTCGCCGCCATCGGCGGTGTGAAACACCCCGGCGGCGGAGATGCCGACCCAGATCTTGTCCGGGTCGTCCGGGTGCAGCACCAGCGAATGCAGGATCAGCCCGGCCCCGCCCGGGCTCCATTCCGGCCGGGTCGGGTGCCGCTGCAGCCCCTCGACATGGCTCCAGGACTGCCCGCCGTCATCGCTGTGGAACAGGCCGGCCGGCTGCACGCCGGCATAGACCCGCCTGTTGCGCACGCCCAGGCTCCAGACCGCCTTGATCGGCTCCTGCCCCTCGGCATAGGCCAGCCCGTCGCTGGAATGGGTCCAGCTCTCGCCGAGATCGGTCGACTTCCAGACCGCCGGCCCGAACCATTCGTTGCCGCCGGCACCGTAGATCGTGCCCGAGGCCGGGTCGGCGACGACATGGTTGATCGGCCAAGTCTCGCAGAACGGCCCCCGCAGCCGCCACGACCGCCGCGCCGGGTCACCCTCGGCGATGAACGCGCCCTTCTTGGTCCCGACCAGGATGAGAACTCGCTCAGCCATTGCGGCCTCCCCCATATTTAACTTTCCAGTTAAGTTATGGCAGAGACCGGCGGCTGTCAAACCGGCGCGAGTCAGATCACTTGAAGACCACCGTCTTGGCGCCGTTCAGCAGCACGCGGTGCTCGGAGTGGTATTTCAGGGCCCGGGCCAGCACCACGCTCTCCACATCGCGGCCGATGCCGACCCACTCGTCGGCCGAGGCGGTGTGGTCGACCCGAAGCACGTCCTGGTCGATGATCGGCCCCTCGTCCAGGTCGTCGGTGACGTAGTGCGAGGTGGCGCCGATCAGCTTGACGCCGCGGGCATGGGCCTGGTGGTACGGCTTGGCGCCCTTGAAGCTGGGCAGGAAGGAGTGGTGGATGTTGATCACCCGCCCTTCCATCTTCCGGCACAGATCGGAGGACAGGACCTGCATGTAGCGGGCCAGGACGACGAGGTCGATCTTCTCCTCGTCCACCAGATCCAGCAGCCGCCGCTCCTGCTGCGCCTTGTTGTCCCGGGTCACCGGCAGGTAATGGAACGGGATGCCGGCGGCGGCGACCCGCTGATAGCTGTCGCGGTGGTTCGAGACCACGGCCGGGATCTCGATCGGCAGCGATCCGATCTGCACCCGGTACAGCAGGTCGTTCAGGCAGTGATCGAACTTCGAGACCATGATCAGGGCGCGGATCTTGCGGTCCGCGTCATGGATCTCCCAGCCCATGCCGTAGTCGCTGCCGATCGGGGCGAAGCCTTCGCGCAGCTCGTCGAGGTCGACCGTGCCCTCCACCGCCTCGGCCACCACCCGCATGAAGAACCGGCCGGTGTCGCGGTCGAAGAACTGCGCGCTCTCGAGGATGTTGAGGCCGGAGCGGAACACGAAGTCCGAGATCCGGGCGACGATGCCGGGGACATCGGTGCAGGAGAGCTTGAGGATCAGCCGTTTCGCCATGGTGCCGCGTCGTCTCGCTGAAGGGCCGGGGCCGTGAAGCAATGATCGACACCTAGCACGACACCGGCCGCCGGCTGCGGCTTGATTGCGACGGCCGGATGCCTGGAGCCGACGCGACAGGCTCCGCCCCCGCCTACTCCCGGTACGGCACCAGGTCGGGCGTGGTCCCGTCCTTGAAATCGATATGGACGTGGTTGCCGTCCGGATCGTGGAAATTGACCTGGATCAGGCCGCTGCGCGGCGGCTGGCCGAGCTTGGTCTCGATGCCGAGGCCCTTCAGATGGGCCAGGAAGTCGTCCAGCTTGCCGCTGCTCTGGAAGGCGAAATGCGACAGCTGCACCTGCTCCGGATGCAGCGGCTGCTTCACCTCGACCAGATGCACCACCGCTTGGTCGCCGAGATAGAGCCAGGCGCCGGGGAACGGGAAGTCCGGCCGCGGCCCCGGCTCCAGGCCCAGCGCGTCGCGGTAGAAGCGGATCAGGCGCTTCTGGTCGGCGGTCCAGATGTTGACATGGTCCAGGCGTGTCAGGCTGGTCATGGGCGTTCTCCCGCTGGCTCGTTGCCACAGCATAGACCCGCGTTGTCCGACAAAAGAAGCCGAACCTTGTTCGCACGACCCCTTGCGCCCGATACCGCCGCGGCGCGACAACCGAAGACAAGAACCGGCGCATCGGACGCCGGCGACCCTCAGGGAAGGATGCGCCATGAAGGCCTATGTCATCGGGACCTGCGACACCAAGGGCCGCGAGCTGGCCTATGTCCAGGCGCTGATCGAAGCCCGCGGTGTCGAAGCCGTTCTGGTCGATGTCGGCACCCGGCCCGGAGAGATCGGAGCCGACGTCCCGCGCCCCGACGTGTCGGCCCAGGAGGTCGCGCGCCATCATCCGGACGGGCCGGAGGCCGTGTTCAGCGACGACCGCGGCCGGGCGGTCGCGGCGATGGCCGAGGCGCTCCGCGGCTTCCTGGCCAGCCGGACGGATGTCGGCGGCGTCATCGGCCTGGGCGGGTCCGGCGGCACCGCGCTGGTCACCCCGGCGCTGCGCGACCTGCCGGTCGGCGTGCCGAAGGTCATGGTCTCGACCGTCGCCTCCGGCAATGTCGCGCCCTATGTCGGGCCGGCCGACATCATGATGCTGTACTCGGTCACCGACGTCGCCGGGATCAACCGCATCTCCCGCGCCGTGCTGGGCAACGCCGCCCATGCCCTGGCCGGGATGGTGGCGCATCCGGCGCCGCGCAGCGACGCCGACAAGCCGGCGCTGGGCCTGACCATGTTCGGCGTCACCACCCCCTGCGTCGAGCAAGTCAGCCGGGCGCTGGAAAGCGAATACGACTGCCTGGTCTTCCACGCCACCGGCACCGGCGGCCGGTCGATGGAGAAGCTGGTCGAATCCGGCCTGATCGGCGGCGTCATCGACATCACCACGACGGAGGTCTGCGACCTGCTGGTCGGCGGCGTGTTCCCGGCCGGGGAGGACCGGTTCGACAGCATCATCCGCACCCGGGTTCCCTATGTCGCCTCCTGCGGCGCGCTCGACATGGTGAATTTCGGGGCGAAGGAGACCGTCCCGGAGAAGTTCCTGAAGCGCAACCTCTACGTCCACAATCCCCAGGTCACGCTGATGCGGACGACGGTGGAGGAGACGATCGCGATGGGCCGCTGGATCGGCGCCAAGCTGAACCGGATGGACGGGCCCGTGCGCTTCCTGATCCCGGAGGGCGGCGTGTCGCTGATCGACGCGCCGGGCCAGCCCTTCCACGACCCGGCTGCCGACGAGGCCCTGTTCCAGGCGCTGGAGGCGACGGTGCGGCAGACCCCGAACCGCCGGCTGATCCGCCTGCCCCACGCCATCAACGACCCGGAGTTCGCGGCCGCGCTGGTGCGCGAGTTCCGCGCCATCGCCCATCACTGAGGACTCTGTCATGACCCGTTTCGCCCGCGCCGACCTCCTGGCCAAGTTCCGCGGCATGGTCGAACGGCGGGAGCCGATCGTCGGCGGCGGCGCCGGCACCGGCCTGTCCGCCAAATGCGAGGAGGCCGGCGGCATCGACCTGATCGTGATCTACAACTCCGGCCGCTACCGCATGGCCGGCCGCGGCTCGCTCGCCGGCCTGCTCGCCTACGGCAATGCCAACGAGATCGTGGTCGAGATGGCCCGCGAGGTGCTGCCGGTGGTGAAGAAGACGCCGGTCATCGCCGGGGTCAACGGCACCGACCCCTTCATGCTCACCGACCATTTCCTGGCCCAGATCAAGGCCATGGGCTTCGCCGGGGTGCAGAACTTCCCGACCGTCGGGCTGATCGACGGCACCTTCCGCCAGAACCTGGAGGAGACCGGCATGGGCTACGGGCTGGAGGTCGAGATGATCGCCCGGGCCCATGCCCTCGACCTGCTGACCACGCCCTATGTGTTCTCGGCCGATGAGGCGGTGGCGATGGCCGAGGCCGGGGCCGACATCATCGTGCCCCATATGGGCCTGACCACCGGCGGCGCCATCGGCGCCGAGACAGCCAGGACCCTGGACGACTGCGTCGCCCTGGTCGACGACTGGGCCGCGGCGGCGCTGGCGGTCCGCCCGGACATCATCGTGCTGTGCCATGGCGGGCCGATCGCGATGCCCGAGGACGCGGCCTACGTCCTGCAGCGCTGCCGCCACTGCCACGGCTTCTACGGCGCCAGCTCGATGGAGCGGCTGCCGACCGAGCAGGCCCTCACCGCCCAGACCCGCGCCTTCAAGCAGGTGACGTTCTAAGTTCACAGGAGGATTTCAGAGCAATGTCACCCTCCTCATTTGTCATCCTCGGGCTTGACCCGAGGATCCAGAGGCCACCAGAGCGGCTCTTTTAGCCCCTGGATTGCCGGGTCAAGCCCGGCAATGACATCAAAAAATGGGCACCGAAACACTGCTCCATCCGTGGAAGGAAACGACCATGATCCGAGTGACCACCAGCAGCGTGATCAACGCCCCGGTCGAGACCCTGTGGCAGGCGATCCGGGACTTCAACGCCCTGCCCGACTGGCATCCCGCCATCGCCAGCAGCAAGGTCGAGGACGGCGGCAGCCCCGACCGCATCGGCTGCGTCCGCAGCATGGAGCTGGCCGGGGGCGGCGGCACCATCCGCGAGAAGCTGCTGACCCTCTCGGATTCCGAGCACAGCGTCACCTATGCGATCCTGGCCGCGCCGATGCCGGTCGAGAACTATGTCGCCACGCTGCGCCTGCTGCCCGTCACCGACGGCAACCGCAGCTTCGCCGAATGGACCGCCGAGTTCGACGTCTCGGCCGAGAACGAGGCGGCGATGCGCAAGCTGATCGGCCAGGGCGTGTTCCAGACCGGCTTCGATTCCCTGAAGCAGCGCTTCGGCGGCTGATGTCGGGTAGCGGCGCGGCGGCTCAGGGGCCGCCCGCCTCCGCCTTCAGCCAGTCGACGAACTGGCGGACGGGCTGCCAGTCGGCCAGCGACGGCAGGGTCACGGCGTAGTGATTCCAGTTGGTCGGGATCTCGGCATCGAGCAGGCGCAGAAGGCGCCCGGTCCGCACGTCCTCCTCCACGAGCGTCCTGCGGGCGATGGCGACGCCGAGGCCGTTCACCGCGGCCTCCAGGGTCAGCAGCGAGCCATTCAGGTTCATCCCGTCATTGACCGCGTCGAGCGGCAGGCCGTTGGTCTCGAACCAGTGCTGCCAATGCGCGCCGCTCCGGTCGTCCCGGGCGGTGGTGTCGATCAGCCGGTCGAGGCGCAGGATGTCGGCCGGCGTGGCGACCGGCCCCGCCGCGGCCATATAGCCGGGGCTCGCGACCGGGAAGATCGCATCGGCCATCAGCGGCTCGACCTGGAGGTTCGGATAGGCCCCGCCGCCGAAGCGCAGGGCGATGTCGGCGGTGCGCTGCGACAGGTCGACCAGGGCGAGGTCGGCCATGATGTCGATGTCGATGTCGGGATGCTGCGCGCGGAAGCGCTGCAACCGGGGCGCCAGCCAGCGGACCGCATGCGAGGGGATGGCGCTGACCCGCAGTCGCGCCCGCCCCCGACGATCGACGGCGGCCACGGTGCGGCGGATCTCCTGCAGAGCCCGGCCCATCCCGGCGGCCAGGGCCTCACCCTCGACCGACAGCTCGACGCGGCGGACGTGACGGACCAGCAGCGCCACGCCGAGATCCGCCTCGAGGTCGCCGACGCGATGGCTGACGGCGCTGGCGGTGACCGCGAGCTCCTCGGCCGCGCGCTTGAAGCTGCCGAGCCGGGCCACCGCCTCGAAGGCGCGGAGGGATTCGAGTGGCGGCAGCCGCCGCGTCACCGCCGGCATCGGGCCGCGGCCGGCGGGCCGTCCCCCACGGCATGCCGTGCGTCCGGAGGCGTTGCGAGCATCGTCAGCCCCATGGATGAGCCCGCCTCATTCATTGATGCGGAAATGATCGCTTGTCCGGCACCCTCCTGCCAAGTCATAGCGCTATGGGAGCGGCCCGATCCGGATCCCGGGGGTGTGACCCGGGTAACACTGAGACCGCTTCTCAAACGCAATGATGCCCGGCGGATCGGGAACGCCGGTCCCCGGCATCACCACGGGCGCCGCCCGCGCGCTCCGCATCCCCACGAGGCCGATGCTCGATTGTCCTGATCCATCCGCCGCCGCCCGTCGCGCAATGACCGCCGCCCCCGGCCGAAGCCGGCTGCGGGCCGATCCGTGCATCCCGCCCTCCTCCTCTCCCGGCGAGGACGAGCTTCTCAGGCTGGTCGGCCAAGTCTACGACGCCGGCATCGGCGTCGACACCTGGGAAACGGTGCTGACCAGCCTGCGGGATCTGCTGGGCGCCGAGTCCGGTGCGCTGTTCTCGGCCGGGTACGAAGCACCGGCGGAGCGCTCGGTCCATGTCGGCTGCGACCCGGCCTTCATCCCGCCCTACAACGACCACTACCATCGGCTGTCGCCGACCTTGCCGGTCATGTCCCGCATGCCGGCCGGATCGGTCTGCACCAACCATATGCTGGTGCCGGAGTCCGTCTATACGAGGACGGAATTCTACCACGACCACATCCGGCCGCAGGGCAAGTACAGCAATCTCTTCTGGGTCGGCGACGGCGACGGGTTCGGCCGGGAGTTCCTCTGCCTGTGGCGGCAGCGGTGGCAGCCGGCCTGGGAGCCGACGGCGCTTCGCGTGCTGGGCGCGGTCGGGCCGCACCTCGCCAGGGCGCTGCAGATCGAACGGTGCCTCACCGCACTTTCACCCCGCCCCCCGGCGGCTGCGGCTGAGCTTCTGGCGCCGCAGGAGCGCGCCTGCCTGGCCGGCGTGGCCCGCGGCGCCTCAAGCAAGCTGATCGCCCGGCAGCTCGGCCTGTCGATGCACACCGTCAACGCCTACCTCGCCGCGGCCAGACGCAAGCTGAAGGCCGCGAGCCGCAGCGAGGCCGTCGCGATGGCGCTGTCCTCCGGGCTGATCGATGGCTGATCCGGCCCGGCAGTCCGGCGAGGGCGCCCTCTCGGCCCTGATCGCCCAGGCCTACGACGCCGCCCTCGGCCGCGAGAGCTGGACGGCGCTGCTCGCCGGCCTGACGGAGCTGCTCGGCAGCGATTCCGCGGCGGCGCTGCATCCGACCGGGACGCCGCTGCCGAACGACGAAGCCGTCCGCCTCCGCGTCGACCCCGGCTACGTGCCGCTCTACAACGCGCATTACCACGCCACCTGGCCGGTCCTGCCGGCATTGCCACAGCTGTCGGCCGGGACGGTCTTCGTCGACCGCATGCTGGTGCCGGACGCCGCCTTCCTGCGGACCGAGTTCTACGCCGATTATGCGCGGCCGCAGGGCCGGCACAGCGGGCTCTACTGGATCGACGTCGACCAGCAGGGGCTGGCGGCCCACCTCTCGCTCTGGCGGACGCGGCGCCGTCGGGACTGGGGCGACGAGGAGATCCGGCTGCTGCGCCATCTCGGCCCGCATCTCGGCCGGGCGGTGGCGATCGGGCGGCGGCTCGCCGCCGCGCAACCCAGGCTGCCGGCCGCCATCGGCCCCGATATCGTCGCGCCGCGCGAGCTGGACTGCCTCGTCTGGGTCGCCCGCGGCGCCTCGAGCAAGCAGATCGCCCGGCGGCTCGGCCTGTCGATGCACACGGTCAACGACTATCTCGCCTCGGCCCGGCGCAAGCTGAAGGCGGCCAGCCGCAGCGAAGCCGTCGCCACGGCCCTGCAGCTCGGCCTGATCGAGGGCTGATCCCCTGCCGGCCGGCAGCGCACCGCCTCGCGATACCCTATTTGTGAGGTATTGAGGGGGCCCGCCTCCACCCCGGATAATGGCCGAACGTGAGGGGTACCAGATCGGCAGGCGCCCGGACAGCCGGGTCCATGATCCACGATCATGGCCGATCATCGTCGTTGCGCGACGGCGCTGCGGCGAGACCACCCCCTGCACCACCGACGTCAACATGGACGGCCGTTCCCCGAACGGCCGCTGGGGATCGCCATGAACTGCATGACACCCTCGGCGCGAGGCCGGCACCTCCTGGCCGGAACGCCGCTGTTCTCCGCCTGCCCGCCGGCGCTGCGCGACGCCGTCGCCGCGCGGCTGATCGAACGATGCTACGCCGACGGCGACACGATCTTCCTGCGCGGCGATCCGGGCGACAGCGTGATGATCGTGACCTCCGGCCGGGTCGCGCTGCGCCTGACCTCGCCGCAGGGACGCGAGATCCTGCTGGCGATCCTGACCGAGGGCGACCTGCTCGGAGAGATGTCGCTGCTCGACGGCCGGGGCCGCAGCGCCGACGCCGTCGCCCTGGGCGGCTGCCGGCTGCTGGTGCTGGAGCGGGGCGAGATGCTGCGGCTGCTGCGCCAGTCGCCGGACACCTGCCTGAAGCTGATGGAGCTGCTGACGGACCGCCTGCGGCGGACCAGCGACCAGCTGGAGGGCGTGGCGCTGTTCAACCTGCCGGCCCGGCTGGCGCGGCTGCTCCTGGACCTGAGCGAGACGCCGCTCGCCGGCTCCGCCTCCGGCCGCCCGACGCTGCCGACGGCGCTGTCGCAGCGCAACCTGGGCCTGCTGATCGCCGCCAGCCGGTCCAAGGTCAACCTGCAGCTCGGCCGCTGGATCAGCGACGGCATCCTGCGCCGGGAGCGCGGCGGCCTGGTGCTGCACGATCTCGAACAACTGGCCGGCATCGCCGAATCCGGCGGCGCCTGACCAATCCGCCACAGAAAAGACACAGTAAAAAAAATAGAAAGACGTTACCTCGGTAACACAAATACGAACTCCATCATGCCAGAACATTTCAAGCGAAGTCGATTTTTCGAGTTTCGCATCATCGGCTGGTCGAGGATCGAGATCCCGCAGGCTGATGATCTCGACAACCACCATCGGGTCGGCATCTGCGATAGTGATGCCGCAAGGGGAAAACATGGCACTGATCATTCTCGACGATTCGGACAATACCCGATACGGCACATCGAGCAGCGACACCATCTATGGCCTCGGCGGCAGCGATCGGCTGTTCGGCCTTGGTGGCGCCGACACTCTCTACGGCGGCCAGAACAACGATTTCCTGCAGGGCGGAGCCGGCGCGGACCGTCTGTACGGCGGCAGCGGCTACGACACCGTCTCCTACACCGACAGCACGTCCGGCGTGTGGATCCAGATCGGCGGGTACGGCCTGTACGGCACGGCCGACGGCGACTTCATTGCGGCCGATGTCGAGCAGGTCGACGGCTCCAACTACGGCGACATCCTGATGGCGTCGGCCAATGGCGACTACCTGAGGGGCAACGACGGCAACGATTATCTCCTCGGCGGCGCCGGCTACGACGTCCTCGTCGGCGGGTATGGGAACGACTACCTGGAGGGTGGCGCCTATGTTGACGACCTTTACGGCGGATCAGGCACCGACACCGTCTCCTATGCCAGCAGCGCATCCGGGGTGATCGCGTCCATCGGCTATGTCAGCCAGTACGGGGACGCCGCGGGGGACTACATCGGCACCGATGTGGAGAACCTCACCGGCTCCAGCAACAGCGACATTCTCTATGGCTCCGACACCCGCAACGTTCTCTCCGGCGGCGGCGGCGTGGACATGCTCGTCGGCGGCGGCGGCAACGACACCCTGATCGGTGGTGCCGGCGGCGACGAGATGTACGGCAATGCCGACGAAGACACGGTGAGCTACGAATACGCCGGCAGCGCCGTCCGGGTCGATCTTTACGAGGGCGAAGGCAGCTACGGCGAGGCGGCGGGCGACACCTATGACAGCATCGAGAACGCCCGCGGCTCCGCCTACAACGATACGTTCCTCGGCTCCAACGGCGACAACGACTTCTACGGGCTGAACGGCCGGGACTTCATGTATGCCGCCGGCGGCCGCGACCATCTCTACGGCGGCGACGGGGATGACGGCCTCGCCGGAGAGGCCGGCAACGACGTCCTTCACGGCGACATCGGCCACGACACCATCTACGGCGGCGACAACGAGGACAGCGTCTACGGCGGTGCCGGCAACGACATCCTCTACGGCGACAACAGCTTCGTGAGCAGCTTCGCCGGCGCCGACCGTCTGACCGGCGGCGACGGCAACGATATCATGCATGGCGGCGGCCGGGGCGACAGGTTCATCTTCTCGCAGGACGACCTCGGCGATGTCGACACGATCAAGGACTTCCATCGCTCGGAAGGCGACCAGATCTACCTGATCGGCATCGACGCGAACACGGCGCAGAGCGGCAACCAGGCCTTCGCCTTCATCGGCACCGCCGCCTACACCGGCGTGGCCGGGCAGCTGCGCTACGTCAACACCGGCGTCCTGACGGTGGTGGCCGGCGACGTCGACGGCGACAAGGTCAGCGATTTCCGGATCGAGCTGACCGACGCGCCGGGCCTGATCGCCAGCGACTTCGTTCTCTGAACGATCTCGGGGGGCCGCGGTTGCGGGCGGCCTCCCCCTTTGTCCATCTCCGCCGGCTCCGCCCGGCCCCATCCCAGACAGCATCCGCCCGCTGATACGGCGCCGGCGGCAGGAGGACACTCATGACCACGATCACGGGCACCGACCGCGACGACCGGCTGGTCGGAAGCGAGGAGGCCGACGGCATCCTCGGCCTCGACGGCAATGACGGGCTGTTCGGCCTCGCGGGCGATGACAAGCTGATCGGCGGCGCCGGCGACGACGTCCTCGAAGGCGGCATCGGCGCCGACCACCTGGTCGGCGGGGACGGCGTGGACACCGCGTCCTACCGCCACGCCGGCGCCGCCGTCACGGTCGATCTCTCGGCCGGGACCGGCTCGGCCGGCGAGGCGGCGGGCGACCATTACGAGGGCGTGGAGAACGTCGAGGGATCCGTGTTCGGCGACCTGCTCGTCGGCTCGGATCTCGCCAACCGGCTCGACGGCGGCTCCGCCGCCGACACGCTGATCGGCGGCGGCGGAAACGACGTGCTGGTCGGTGGCAACCGGGACGACACGCTGGATGGCGGCGTCGGGCGCGACGTGCTGATCGGCGGCCATGGCACCGACATCATGGCCGGCGGGGCCGGGGCCGACCGCTTCCTCTTCGGCATGGACGCCCTCCATTTCGGCGACGAGATCACCGACTACGACCGCGCCGCGGGCGACCGCATGGACCTCTCCGCCATCGACGCCGACATCGCCGAGGCGGGCGACCAGGCCTTCGTCTTCATCGGCACCGCCGCCTTCAGCCAGCGGGCCGGCGAGCTGAACTGCATCGTCACCGGCACCGGCACGGTGGCGTCCGGCGATGTCGACGGCGACGGGTTCGCCGACTTCAAGATCACCCTCCAGGGCGTCCCGGCCGTGATCGCCGAGGACTTCGTGCTCTGAGCCCATGGGCGGCGCGCCTCCGGCATCTTTGCGCCGGGGCGCGCCGGGTGCAGGGTGCCCGCCGATGACACCGGTGCATCGGACAGGGCCGTGGCGCCGTCCTGACCCGCGAGGCCGCAGCGGCCGCGGGCCGGCCCCGGCGATTAATTCGCGGTAAGCCGGAGGCCGATCGGCAGGGATGTCCGTTATCGCCGTGACAATCCGGTCCCCGTGGGCCGGCCCCACGATACGGACATCCCGATGCCGCACACGTCACTGCCCCTGGTCCGGATCGCGGCCGCTGCCGCCGCGGTCGCGTCGCTGGCCGGCTGCGTCGCCTATCCGGTACATCCCCGCCCGGCCGTCGCCGTCATGGCGCCGCCCCGGGTCGCGGTGGTCGAGCCCGTCGCGCCGCCTCCCGGAGTCGTCTATGTCGCGCCGGTCGAGGTGGCGCCGGGTCCCGGCTACCTCTGGCGCTATCATCGGGTCCATGGCTGGGGTTGGTGGCACCCGCATTACGGCTGGCGCATGGGCTGGCGCTGAGCCGCCGAGGAGGGGACGGGCCGATGTCGGACTGGGCGGGGGACAACGATCCGGAGGAGCGGCGCCGCGCCACGATCGCGGCGGCGAAGCAGCGGGCGACGCTGGTCGACCGCTGGTCGCGGGAGGATATGGGCAAGCTGGACTCCTGGGCCGAGCGGGCGCGGGCCGCCGCCGTCCACGCCCGCCCGGGCATGCGGGTGCTGGACATCGGCTGCGGCGCCATGGCCCTGGAGGGATCGCTGCCGGAGGACTGCACCTACCTGCCGCTCGACTGCGTCCGCCGCGACGAGCGCACCATCGTCCGCGACCTGAACCGGGAGCCGTTCCCGGAGGTCGCGGCCGACATGGCCTTCGCCCTCGGCGTGCTGGAATACATCTACGACGTGCCGCGCTTCCTGCGCGGCCTGCGGGCGGCGGTGCCCCGCGCCCTGCTGAGCTACCATCCGCTGGACCGGAACATCGGCCGCGACCGCTGGTCGCTCGGCTGGGTCAACGCGCTGAATTCGGCGGAGCTCTCGGCCCTGCTGCGGCACGCCGGCTTCAAGGGCGTCCGGATCGTTCCCTACAAGCCCAAGCTGCTGTTCTACCTGGTCGAGCGCGGCCCGGGCTAGGACGCCGGCGCTCCGCGGACTCGACTCGGGCGCCGATCTCGTATAGAACGAAACACGAACAAACATCCCAGCGAGACGCCCTGATGGCCGCGAGACCCGCCGCGACGACGCCCATGGATTCGCTGTGCCGAATCCGGGCCCCTGCCCGCCCCGATGTCAGAGGAGCTGTCCGCCCGATGCGTCCGATCCGGGACATCCGGTCCCAGGCCGATCTCGAGGAGGCGGTGCGGCGCTGCGAGCTGCGCTGGCGCGCTCTGGAGCAAGGGCTGCGCGAGGACGAGATTGCGGCGCTGCTGTCGCTCGGCCTCGACCGGGCGGATGTGCAGCTGCGTGCCCTCGGCCCGCATGATTAGACGCCGCCGGACGGCTGGGCTAAGAACGGCCGATCCCGACCGGAGACCGGCATGGCCCAGCCCGACCTGTTCACCGACCGCGGCGCCGTCTTCAGCGACTGCGGCCGCTATCGCACCCTGCTGTGGCGGCGCTGGGACCGGTCGGTGCCGCCGGCCAATTTCCTGCTGCTGAACCCGTCGACGGCCGACGAGATCAAGAACGACCCGACGGTCGAGCGCTGCGAGCGCCGGGCCCGGGCGATGGGCTATGGCGGGCTGATCGTCACCAACGCCTTCGCCCTGCGCTCGACCGATCCGAAGGCGCTCTACGCCGAGGCCGACCCGGTCGGCCCCGGGAACCCGGAGGCGATCGTCCAGGCCGCCCGCGCGGCATCGCTGGTGGTCTGCGGCTGGGGCCGGCACTGCGACGCGGTGCGTCCCGGCTGGGGCCGGGCGCTGCTGCGCATGCTGTCCGAGGCCGGGACGGTGCCGCACGCGCTCGCCATCACCTCCGACGGCTCGCCCAAGCATCCGCTCTATGTCGGCTACGCCGTGCAGCCGGCACCGGTTCCCGCCGCGGTCTGAGAGCCCGCCCGACGGGCGGCCCGCCCCTCGCCTCCGCAAGCCCGCCGTTCTAAGATCGCCGTGATCCGGAGGGCTTCCGTCGGGCCTGACCGCCGCCCCTCCCCGATCGCGCGAGGGGATGCATGCTCCAGGCCTCCAGGGACCGACGCCCGCTGTCCAGCCGCGACCCGGACAGCCTGCGCATGCCCGGCCTGGCGGTCGCCCTTCACGCCCTCGGCGCCGCCCTGTTCGTCGCCGGCCTCCTGGCCGGCTATATCCTGGCCGCCCGGCTGCTCGGCACCGCCGAGATGCTCGGGCAGGTCTCCGCCCTGATTCCCGACCGGCCGGCCGACATGCTGGGCATGCCGGACGCCCGCATCGCCCAGTTGGCAGACATGATCGGCGACGGGCCGGGGCTGAGCCGGCAGCTGCGGGCCGAGGCCTGGACCATGGGCGGCGGCGCGGTGGTCTCCGGGCTGGTGCTGTGGCTGCTCTGCGCCGGCCTGGCCTCGGCCCTGGCCCGGCTGCAGCGGATCGAGGCGGCGCTGCAGCTCAGGCCCGGCCACGCCGCCCGGGCCGAATTCACGAAGGATTAACGACTGTCGTCCTATTCCGGGCGCAATCGGGCTTCGGGCCCGCAAGCATTGGAGTCGGAGGTCGATCCCATGGCCGGAGGCCAGTGCCGCGAGCCGCTCTCCGAAGTCGCCGGATGGGCTTCCCGCTACCTGGAGCGGCTGGACCAGCCTTTCGACGCCTGGGAGGCCGATTGCTTCCGCCGCGGCTGCAGCTTCCTGTCGCGCCGGCTGGCCGCCGGCGCCGCCTCCAGCTGGCGCTTCCTGACCCTGCCGCCGGAGCGCCGCGACGAGGTCCACCCGCTCGCCGCCCGGCCGCTGACAGTCGAGGAGACCGCCCGTTTCCGGGAGATGCTGCAGCGGATCGCGCGGGAGGAATGACGGGATGGTGTCTGAACGAGGCCGGTCGCGGGCAAAAAGAAAGGCCCGCCGAAGCGGGCCCTGCTCTTTCCATCCTGCGAACTGGTGGGCGCACTAGGGCTCGAACCTAGGACCCGCTGATTAAGAGTCAGCTGCTCTACCAACTGAGCTATGCGCCCGTTCGCTCGGGACGGCCGGTGATATAGCCGCCGTCCGGACCGGTTGCAACCCTTTCTTCACGAAAGTCTCAACCTTTGTCGGCGCCGTCCCCCGGCGCGGCCGACAGCAGGCGCCGGCCGGACTCGCGCTGCTGGCATTCCAGCAGGATGTCGCGGGCGATCGGGGCCGCGTATTCGCTGCCGCCGCCGCCATGCTCGACGATCACCGAGCAGGCGTAGCGCGGCGCGCCGACCGGGGCGTAGGCGACGAACCAGGCGTGGTGGCGCTGGTTCCACGGCCAGTTGTCCGGGTTCACCCCGGCGGCGCGTTCGGCCATGCTGATGCGGCGGACCTGGCTGGTGCCGCTCTTGCCGCCCATCTCCATGCCCTTCTGCTTGATCTGCGACCTCTTGCCGGTGCCGCGGGTCATCACCGCGACCGTGCCCTCGACCACCGTGTCGATATGGCTCTTGGCGATGCCGATCGACGGCACGTCCGGCACCTCGGGCATCGCCTCGTCGCCGACCGCCATGACCAGGCGCGGCACCACCGCCCTGCCGCCATTCACCAGCCGCGCGGTCATGGTGGCGAGCTGCAGCGGCGTCGCCAGCACATAGCCCTGGCCGATGCCCGCGATCAGCGATTCGCCGAGCTGCCAGGAGGTGCCCATCGCGCCCTCCTTCCAGGCCTTGGTCGGCATCAGCCCCGGCCGCTCGTTGGGCAGGTCGACGCCCAGCTTCTGGCCGATGCCGAACTTGTTCGCGCCCTCGGCCAGCCGGTCGATGCCGAGCCGCCGCGCCATCTCGTAGAAATAGACGTCGCAGGACTGGGCCATGGCGTCGACCACGTTCAGGCTGCCATGGCCGCCGCGCTTCCAGCAATGGAAGCGGTGGTCGCCGAGATCGACATAGCCGGGGCAGAAGACGCGCTGGTCCGGCGTGACCACCCCGGCCTCCAGCGCCGTCGCCGCCACCGCGATCTTGAAGGTCGACCCCGGCGGGTACTGGCCATTGATGACCTTGTTGTTGAGGATGCCGTAGGGGTCCTCGACCAGGCGGCGCCAATCGGCCGTGCTGATGCCGTTCGGGAACAGGTTGGCGTCGTAGGACGGGTGCGAGGCCATGGCCAGCACGTCGCCGTTGTGCACGTCCATGATCACGGCGGCGGCGCTGAACTCGGTCTTCAGCCGCTCCATGACATAGCGCTGCAGCTCGAAATCGATGGTCAGCCGCACCTCCTGGCCCGGCTTGCCTTCCCCCCGGTTCAGCTCGCGGATCACCCGGCCGACGGCGTTGACCTCGACCTGGCTCGACCCGGCGACGCCGCGCAGGTCGGTCTCGTATTGTCGCTCGACGCCCGACTTGCCGATGCGGAAGCCCGGCAGGCTCAGCACCGGCTCGCCGGTCAGGTCGGCCTCGGCCACGGCGCCGACATAGCCGATGATATGGGCCATCTCGACCCCGAAGGGGTAGCGGCGGGATTCGCCGACCTCGATCGACAGGCCCGGCAGCTCCGGACCGTTGACGTCGATCCAGGAGACCTGCTCCCAGCTCAGGTTCTCCTTCACCGTCACCGGCACGAAGGCGCGGCGGCGCTTCACGTCGCGGACGATGCGGGCCAGGTCGGCGTCGGTCAGCGGCACGCCCTGCCCCAGCCGGCCGAGCACGCTTTGGATGTCCTTCGCCTCCTCCGCCACCAGCACGACCCGGAAGTTCTGGTCGTTGACAGCCATTTGGGCGCCGAAACGGTCGGTGATCAGGCCGCGCGACGGGGCCAGGAGCCGCATGTTGATGCGGTTCGATTCGGCCAGCACCTTGTAGCGGTTGCTCTCCTCCACCTGGAGGTAGTACAGCCGCCCGCCCAGCACGCCGAGCAGGCCGAGCTTCAGCCCGCCGAGGGCGAAGGCGCGGCGGGTGAAGCCGCGGGAGCGGTCGGTGTCGCGCTCCATGGCGCTAGTCCCCCGCCCGCAGGAAGCCGCGATGCACCTGGATGAACAGCCAGGCCAGCGGCGGGAAGAGGGCGATGGTCACGGCCAGCCGGACCAGGAGCGGCCGCGGCGGCACGACCGCGACGTCGTAGAGGCCGACGCCGATCCATTCGACCAGGGTGACGACGGCGGCCAGCACGGCGAAGCCCAGCCACAGCACTGCGAAGGGCCGGCCGGCCAGGAAGCGGCGCTGGCGCAGCAGCACCCACTGGCACAGCAGCAGGATCGCCGCGTGCAGGCCGATCGGCGAATCGGTCAGCACGTCGTGCAGCAGCCCGACCAGGAAGATCAGCCACATCGGCATCAGGTCGGGCCGGTGCACGCCCCAGTAGTACACCGATGCCAGCGGCAGCAGCGGCGCGATCGCGCTGTAATAGGGCAGCTGCGTCGGCGTCACCCCGACCAGCACCAGGATCAGCGTCACGGCCCCCGGGGCGGCATGGCGGGCGGCGAGGTCGAGCTTGTGCAGCAGGTCCCCGGTCATTGCGCGAAGCCGGGCACCGGCTGCATCGCCATGCCGGGATCGAGCGCGCGGAAATCGACGATCTTGACGTAGGGGATGGCCTCGAGCGGCTCGATCGGCTGGATGCGGACGGCGCTGTCCTGCGCGGCGGCGACGATGCCGACCGGCAGCCCGGCCGGGAACATGCCGCCATTGCCCGAGGTGACGATGCGGTCGCCGACCCGGATCGAGGCGTCCGGCGGCAGATACAGCAGCCGCGGCCGGTCGGTGTTGTCGCCGCCGACGATGGCGCGCTGCTGGGTGCGCTCCACCACCACCGGGATGCGGGCGTTGAGGTCGGTGATCAGCAGCACCCGGGCGGAATGGTCGCCGGTCTGCACGATCCGGCCGATCAGGCCGCGGCCGCCGAGCACCGCCTGGCCGTCGCGGATGCCGTTGGCGGAACCGAGATTGATCGTCAGGCTGCGCACGAAGGCGCCGCCATTGTCGGCCACCACCCGGGCGGTCAGGAAGGAATGGGCCGAATCCGGCGTGTAGTTCAGGAGGTTGCGCAGGGTCAGGTTCTCGGCCTCGAGCCGGAACGCGACGTCCTGGTACTGCCGCAGCGTCGCCAGCTCCTGCCGCAGCCGGGCGTTCTCGCCGCGGATGTCGGACAGGCTCTGCATCTCCGTCACCACGCGGGCGACGCTGGCGGCCGGGCGCGACATGGCGTCGAGGATCGGCGCCACGGCATCGACCACGCGGGCGCGGACGCCGTCCAGCAGCACGGCGTCGATCTTGCCGACCATGAGCAGGCTGATCGCGGCGAACAGCAGCAGGCCGAAGGAGAATCGGTGCGCCACGGCCCTGATGGCCGCGATGCGAACCGTCGGTCTGCTCCGCTGCATCACCCGCATGTCCCGTCCGCCGAAGACCGGATTCCTGAAAGGCAGAGTACTACCGTTTTTTCGATTTCCCCAGTATGCGCTGGGGCGCCGATCAGTACATGTTGATCAGCACGTGCTTGAGGGTCTTCATCTCTTCCAGCGCCCGGCCGGTGCCCAGCGCGACGCAGGACAGCGGGTCGTCGGCGATCGACACCGGCAGGCCGGTGGCGTGCCGCAGCACCAGGTCGAGATTGCCCAGGAGCGAGCCGCCGCCGGTCAGGACGATGCCCTTGTCGACGATGTCGGCCGCCAGCTCCGGCGCGGTGTGCTCGAGCGCCACCTTCACCGCCTCGACGATCTGGCTGACCGGCTCGGACAGGCTCTCGGCGATCTGCCGTTCGGAGATCACCAGCTCCTTCGGCACGCCGTTCAGGAGATCCCGGCCCTTGATCTCCATGTAGCGGCCCTCGCCGTCCTCCGGCGGGGCGGCGGTGCCGATCTCCTTCTTGATCCGCTCGGACGAGCCCTCGCCGATCAGCAGGTTATGGTTGCGGCGGATATAGGCGATGATCGCCTCGTCCATCTTGTCGCCGCCGACGCGCACCGATCGAGAATAGACGATGCCACCGAGCGACAGCACCGCGACCTCGGTGGTGCCGCCGCCGATGTCGACCACCATGCTGCCGGTCGGCTCGGTCACCGGCAGGCCGGCCCCGATCGCCGCCGCCATCGGCTCCTCGATCAGGTAGACCCGGCGGGCGCCGGCGCTCTCGGCCGATTCCTGGATGGCGCGGCGCTCGACCGCGGTCGAGCCGGAGGGCACGCAGACGATCACCTCCGGCGCCGCGAAGCTGCGCCGGTTGTGCACCTTGCGGATGAAATGCTTGATCATCTCCTCCGCCACCTCGAAATCGGCGATGACGCCGTCGCGGAGGGGGCGGATGGCGGTGATGTTGCCCGGGGTGCGGCCCAGCATCTGCTTGGCCTCGTCGCCGACCGCCAGGACCTGCTTCTTGCCCCGGATGTTGGCGATCGCCACCACCGACGGCTCGTTCAGGACGATGCCACGGCCCTTGACGTAGACCAGCGTGTTCGCCGTGCCCAGGTCGATGGCCATGTCGGCCGAGAGGAAACCGAAGAAATTGAACATGCGGCCGTGATGTCCTGTCAGCCGGGCTCGGCTGGGCGGGTCCAGAGCGAGGGGCGGGAGCGGCGGGCCGATCCCGCCGCCGGGTTGCTTTAGACCAGCCCGGCCCGAGTCTCAAGCGGAGAGTCGGGCGGAATCATGGCACCCGGATCAGAGCCTGTTCGAGACTGCGCTGGCGTGAGTCGGCTGGCGGTGGTTTCGAGAACCGGAGCGCAGCGGACGTTTGAGTCCGTGAGCACCGGAAGCGCAGAAACCGCCGTCAGACGGCCGCGCCAGTAGCAGTATCGGACGGGCTCACATGCCGCGCTCGGCCATCGACCCGCTCACGTCGACGTCGCGGGGCGCGGCGCACTGTCCCGGCCGGCGGTACAGGCAGATCTCGCTCGGGCAGCTCTCCAGCCGGTAGCCGGTGTCCGGCGGCATCTGCTCCGGCCGTGCCATCACATAGTTGAAGGCCGGCGCCGAACGCCACAGCCGCCGCGTGTTGTCGCCGAACCAGAACACCGGCACGTCGCGGTGCAGGGTGGTGTAGCCCGCCAGGTCCCACCAGGGCGTCAGCAGGCCGAGGCCGCACAGCGCCTCGCGCTCGTGCAGCGCCTGGGTGGTGGCGATGCCGGGCGCGACGCGGGTCCATTCCGGGCGCCAGCGGTCGCTGGCCGACAGCAGGCCGGAGGCCAGCACCCAGGCGGCGCACAGCACCGCCAGCGGCGCCCAGCGCGGCACGCCTCCCCAACGTTCGGCCGGCCAGCGCTCGGCCGCCAGCCCCGCCAGGCGCCGGGCCAGCCGCTCGGTGCCCAGCGCCGCCAGGATCAGCAGGAACGGCAGCGCCGGCAGGACGAAACGGTATTCCTTGTGGGCGACCAGGCTGTGCGACAGCACGACCGCCAGCGGCACCGCCACCAGCATCGGCTGGCCGCGCGCGCCCAGCAGGACCAGCGCCGCCATCGGCGCCAGCCACCACGACCAGACCCGGACGTATTCCTCGAAGTAGAAGCCCAGCGGCATGACGCCGAAGCTGTGGCTCTTCTCCTCGACGATGTTGATCCAGAAGTTCTTCAGCACCGACTGGAACGGCCAGCCCAGCGTCACCCAGTCGAGCAGCCCGTTGCAGATCAGCACCGGGGCCAGCCCGGCCAGCAGCATCGGCCGCAGCCGGCCGCGCCAGTCGCCGCGGCTGGCGACCACCGCCGCGGTCAGGATCGCCGGCAGCAGGTGGAAGCGGAAGACGAACACCAGGCCGAACAGCAGCCCCGCCCAGATCAGCCGCCGGCGGTCGCCCGCCTCCGCCGTCCAGGCCAGCCAGCAGGCCACCAGCAGCAGGCTGGTGGCGATCGATTCGGTCAGCGCCGTCGGCGCGTAATAGACCAGCTCGAACCACAGGGTGGCGATGAAGGCCGCGGTCAGCCCCGCCGTCAGGCCCGCGGCGCGCCGGGCCCAGAGGAAGGCGACCGCCGGGATGCTCAGCGACAGCGCCGCCCACAGCGCCTTCGAGACGGCGAGATAGGAGGCCGGGTCGTCGCTGACCCAGGACACCGCCTTCATCAGCCCGGCCAGCATCCCCGGCAGCAGCCAGGAACGGATGCCCTCGCGATACTCCCAGGGGACGACGCCCTGGCCGAAGGCCAGCCGGTGCGCCTGCTCATAATATTGGAACAGCTCGTCGGCGTGGTGGATGCGCGGGAACGCCAGGGCGAGGACGATGCGCAGCAGCAGCCCGAGGGTCAGAAGCCCGGCCAGGCCGACCAGCCAGCTCGGCCAGCCGTCGAGGACGCCGGGGCGCGGATACGGCAGGGCGACCGAGGCTGCTGTGGCGCCGACCGGTCGACCCCGATAGCGATCGGACACGGACGGGTCGACCGATCGGCGTTGCTCCACAGTGTCGTCGGTCATGTCGCTCCGAATCGCGGCCGGACTATCGAATGTTGCTGCCTATAACACCCGCAACGCGGGTTTCGTCTGAAAAATCCTCGGAAAAATCATCATATCCAGGATCTTGTTCGGAGTTTGTCCGCGCCTTCACCGGAAGAAAATCGGAGCGCGGGATGAAAATCGACGGTGGCTGCGTATATGGGGCATGAAACGCCGCAAGGATGATTTCGACGTCATCGCCGAGCTGCCGGGGCTGAAGCGCTATGCGCTGGTCCTGACCCGCGATGCCGCCGAGGCCGAGGACCTGCTGCAGGAGACCCTGCTCAAGGCCTATGAGGGGCGGCGCGGCTGGCAGCCGGACCGGGCGCTGCGCCCGTGGCTGTTCTCGATCATGCACAACGCCCATGCCTCGCGGCTGCGCGGCCGCCGGGCCGAGGACGCCCGCATCGCCCAGGCGACGCAGCTGGCGCCGGCCTCCGGCGCGCCGAGCCAGGACGCCCGGGTCCAGCTGGCCCAGGTGCAGCGGGCGCTCCTGAACCTGCCGGAGGAGCAGCGCGAGGCGCTGCTGCTCGTGGCGGTCGAGGAATTCCGATACCAGGAGGCCGCGACCATCCTCGGCATCCCGCTCGGCACGCTGATGTCGCGCCTTGGCCGCGCCCGGGCGGCCTTGCGCGAGACCGTCGGCGGCGGCGCCGGCGACGCGGCCGACACCGATGGACCCAACCCGCCGCGGCTGCGGCTGGTGGAGTGACGCCCATGATCCAGACCATTCCGACCGAAGCCGAGATCCAGGCCTATATCGACGGCGAGCTCGACCTGCCGCGACGGATCCAGGTCGAGGCCCATCTCGAGGCGAATCCCGCCCTCGCCGCCCAGGTGATGGCCGATCTGCGCCTGCGCGACGTGCTGCGCCTGGCCTTCGCGGAGGATGCCGGCATCCGCGTCGCCAGCTACGAGAACGCCCGGCTGCTCGGCCGCGCCGTGCGCTGGCGCCGGCTGGCCGGCCGCCTGCGCCGGGTGGCCGCGGTGGTGCTGCTGATCGGCATCGGCTGGGGCGCCCAGTCGATCCTGGGCGTCACCCGGATCGACAGCGCCTCGGCCACCATCCCGGCCTATGCCGACGAGGCCGGCGACGCCTACCGCACCGTGCTGTACCGCCACCTGGTCGACCCGGCCGAGCCCAAGGGCGGGCTGAAGCCGGAGGACCTGGCCAAGGCGCCGATCACCCTGCCCGACCTGCCCCAGGGCTGGTCGATCCGGTCGATCGAGGTGGTGCCCTGGGACGGCGGCTCCGGCTTCGAGGCGACGATCGACACCGACCGGTTCGGGCTGGTGACGCTGTTCGCCGCCGCCACCGACGGCTTCGACGTGCAGGCGCCGCAAGCGCAACGGGCGCAGGACGTCACCGTCGCCTACTGGCAGGTCGGCCCCTCCGTCTACGCGCTCTGCGCCGAGGCGAAGGCGGAGGACCTGCTGGTCGCCGCCAACGGCTTGGCCGACACCCTCTACTGAATTGCCCCAAGGAGAGAACGACACCATGAACATGCAGCAATACGAATGGCAGGGGACGGCGGCACGCGCCTCGGCCGCCGAGCTCGATGCCGGCCTGCGCCAGCACATGCTGCGCGTCTACAACTACATGGGCCTGGGCCTGCTCCTGACCGGCCTCGTCGCCTTCCTGGTCGCCAGCACCCCGGCGATCTACATCCCGATCTTCACCAGCCCGCTGAAATGGGTGGTGATGCTGGCGCCGCTGGCCTTCGTGTTCTTCCTCTCGTTCCGCATCCACGCCGTCTCCGCCTCCACGGCGCAGCTGGTGTTCTGGGCGTTCTGCGGCGCCATGGGCCTGTCGATGGCGTCGATCTTCCTGGTCTTCACCGGGACCAGCATCGCCCGCACCTTCATGATCACCGCGGTCATGTTCGGCGCGATGAGCCTGTACGGCTACACCACCAAGGCGGACCTGTCGCGCTTCGGCTCGTTCCTGATGATGGGCCTGGTCGGCATCATCATCGCCAGCATCGTCAACATCTTCCTCGGCTCGACCGCGCTGCAGTTCATCGTCTCGGTCGCCGGCGTGCTGATCTTCACCGGCCTGACCGCCTGGGACACCCAGCGGATCAAGTCGGAATACGCCGAGCACTACGACAGCGAGAGCCTGAACAAGATGGCGGTGATGGGCGCGCTGTCTCTGTACCTGAACTTCATCAACATGTTCCAGCTGCTGCTGCAGCTGACCGGCGTGACGCGTGAGGAGTAGCAGCGTGTACGATAACGAGAAGCAGGCCATCGACGACCTGTTCGTGAAGCTGGCGCGGGCCGAGCGCGACGGCGGCCCGCGCGACGCCGGCGCCGAGGAGCTGATCCGGCGCCGCCTCGCCGAGCAGCCGGCCGCCGCCTACTACATGGCCCAGGTCATCCTGGTGCAGGAGCAGGCGCTGGCCGCCGCCCAGGCCCAGATCAACGAGCTGGAGCGGCGCGCCGCCCAGCCTGCGGCCGGCGGCTTCCTGGCCGGGCTGTTCGGCGGCGGCCAGCAGCGGCCGCAGCCGGGCGCCTCGCCCTGGGGGCGGCAGCAGGCCCAGCCCGGCTATGGCGCACAACCAGGCTATGGCGCCCCGCAGGGCTACGGCCGGCCCGGCGGCGGTGGCGGCTTCATGGCGGGTGCGATGCAGACCGCCATGGGCGTGGCCGGCGGCGTCGTCCTCGGCAACCTGCTGATGAACGCCTTCACCCCCGACGTAGCGCAGGCGGCCGGGGACCTCGGCCAGGCGGCGGAGGATACCGCCGGCGACCTGGCGCCCGACGCCGGGTTCGATATGGGCGGCGAGGAGTTCTGAGAGTAAGCTGGGGCCGGCGGCGTCATGCCTCCGGCCTCCCCTTTTTTTGACGTGAGCCGATCGGGACATATCGTGGAAAGTTTTGTTGCCCAGGTCACGCAGTTCATCGCCGACAACCAGGCCTGGGCGGGACCGATCCTGTTCCTGCTGGCCTTCGGTGAATCCATGGCCGTGGTCGGCCTGTTCGTCCCCTGCACCGCGCTGATGCTGGCCACCGGCGCCCTGGTCGGCGGCGGCCTGCTGCACCCCGTCCCGGTGATCCTGTGGTCGATCGCCGGCGCCGTGATGGGCGACGCCGTCTCCTACTGGCTGGGGCAGAAGCTGGGGCCGAACGCCCGCAACGTCTGGCCGTTCTCGCGCGACCGCGCGATGATCGCCCGCGGCCGGCTGTTCTTCCGCCGCTGGGGCACCGCCTCGATCTTCCTCGGCCGCTTCCTGGGGCCGCTGCGCGCCGTGGTGCCGCTGATCGCCGGGATCATGCGCATGCGGCATTCCCGCTTCCAGATCGCCAATGTGCTGTCGGCCATCGTCTGGGTCCCGGCCATGCTGGCGCCCGGCTGGCTGGTGGCCCAGGGGGTGGGCGAGCTGGAGGGCATCGGCGAGACCGAATGGATCGTCATGACCGGCGGCCCGCTGCTGGCCGGCGCCCTGACCCTGGCGGTCTTCGCCAAGTTTGCGTCCCGCCGCGCCGTTCCGGTCCGTGTCCGCCGGAACCGGGCCGCCGGCGAGCAGGCCTGAGGAGGCAGCCGTCATGGGCCTGAGCGGTGTGAAGCTCCTGATCATCGGCGCGGTCGTCGCGCTCCTGTTCCTGCCGATGCTGCTGCGCCAGGCACGGTCGATCCCGGTGCTGCTGGAGCAGGCGCGCGCCGCTTTCGCCGGCGAGGATTCGGAGACGCCCGGTCATCGCCCGCAGGCGGCGGAGCCGGTGCGCCAGGCCCCCCGCCCCGCCAGCTTCGCCGAGCGGCTGGGCCACGTCATCGGCCGGCTGCTGCAGCGCCTGGGCCTGTTCCGCGCCGGCTGAGACGGCGGGCCGTCCGGGTGCAGGGCGGTGCCGCCGAGGTCTGCGAGCGGGTCGAGCGGCCGGAGGTGGTCGAGCTGATCGAAGCCAGCCGGCCGGAGGTCGCGGTGGCCGCATTGTGCCGGCGCCGGGGCTTCCCACCGCAGGTGGAGCGCTGGCTCGAGATGGCCGACGAGGCCATGGAGCATTACGGCTTCATACCGCCGCAGGACGGCGAGGGCGATCCCGAGGATGCGCCCGAGCCTCCCCTGGCCGGCGTCGCCGGCCGCAGGCCCAAATCCCCGGATACAGGATAGCTCCGTAGGTTGGGTTCGCGCCTTCGCGAACCCAACATGCCGCCGCCATCGCGGCTCCCCGATTCTGTTGGGTTCGCTGCCGCGAACCCAACCTACGAAATCCGGATCGTTTCGCCTTTCCCGCGCCGCGGGAGAGGCCGCAGGCGCTTGCGACCGCGGCCCGGAACCCCGGCAGGCCCGGTGCCGTTGCTCTGTGGTCGATCCGTCCGACACCGCTCCCCTTCCCGCCAGGCGGGTCGCCGTTGGAGGCCACATGCCGTCGACTGCTCTACTGCCCCTGATCGGCGCGCTCATGGTCATCGCCGGGCTGGTCTATTCGGCCTTCCAGGCCATCTGGATCGGCCGGTTCAACCGCGAGAAGCGGTCCTTCAGCCTGCGTGGCTTCGGGCTGAAGGCGAACTGGCCCGGGCTGGCGCTGATCGTCGTCGGCGCCATCCTGCTGCTGGCGCCGTCCGCCTCTGCCCCCGGCTGAGCCGCCGCCTACGCGTCCTGCGAGGCGTCGCTGCCGGCGCGGCGGTGGTAGAGGTCGAGCACCATCTCCCGCCCGGCCGGGCCCAGCAGCTCCAGCGCCGCCAGCGGATGGCGCTGCGGCTCCGGCAGCAGGTCGAGCCGGTTCAGCAGCAGCGCCACCGCGCAGGCGTCGCGCGGCGACAGCAGGCGGATGTTGTCCGGATCGGACTTCGCCAGCCCGACCAGCCGGGCGAGATGGGCTACGTCCTCGTCGCTAGTGTTCGGCATCGTCGTCTCCCAGGAGCACGGGCGGAAATCCTATAAACGATGTCGCATACGGGCCGAAATGCCTCATTCCCGACAAATTCGCGTGTGCCGCGAGGGAAATCAGGCTAGGAGGGCGCGCATCGGATCCACAAGAAGAAGATCAACCATGGCCGCAGGACCGGAAGGCGGGCTCCACCAGGGCCTGCAGCAGCGCCATCTCAGCATGATCGCGATCGGCGGCGTCATCGGCGCCGGGCTGTTCGTCGGCTCCAGCTCCATCATCGGCACGGTCGGGCCGGGCGCCTTCCTGACCTATGCCGTCACCGGCGTGCTGATCATCATGGTGATGCGCATGCTGGGCGAGATGGCGGCGGCCAACCCCTCCACCGGCTCCTTCTCCGACTACGCCCGGCTGGCGCTGGGCGACTGGGCCGGCTTCACCGTGGCCTGGCTGTACTGGTATTTCTGGGTGATCGTGGTCGGGTTCGAGGCGGTGGCCGGCGCCGGCCTGCTGCAGAAATGGCTGCCCGACGTGCCGCTGTGGGCGGCGTCGCTGGGCCTGCTGCTCTTGATGACCGCGACCAATCTCTACTCCGTCCGCTCCTTCGGCGAGTTCGAATACTGGTTCGCCGGCATCAAGGTGGCGACCATCGTGGTCTTCCTGCTGCTCGGCACCGCCTATGTCTTCGGCCTGTGGCCCGGCCATGCCATGGACTTCTCCAACCTGACGCCGGCGGCGGGATTCCTGCCGAACGGGGTCGGGGCGATCTTCTCCGGCATCGTCGTCGTGGTGTTCTCGATGGTGGGGGCCGAGATCGCCACCATCGCCGCGGCCGAGGCCAAGGACCCGGAGCGCGCGGTGGTGCGCGCCACCCGCTCCGTCGTCGTTCGCATCCTGATCTTCTACATCGGCTCGGTGTTCCTGCTGACCGTGATCCTGCCCTGGGACAGCCTGGCGCCGAAGGAATCGCCCTTCGTCGTCGCCTTCGGGCGGATGGGCATCCCCTGGGCCGCGGACCTGATGAACGCCGTGGTGCTGACCGCGGTGCTGTCCTGCCTGAACTCCGGCCTCTACACCGCCTCGCGCATGCTGTTCGTGCTGGCCGGGCGGCGCGAGGCGCCGGCCGCCCTCACCCGCACCACCAAGGGCGGCGTTCCGGCCTGGGCGATCCTGGCCTCGACGCTGATCGGCTACCTCTCGGTCGTCGCCGCCTATGTCTCGCCGGACACGGTGTTCCTGTTCCTGCTGAACTCCTCCGGCGCCGTCATCCTGTTCGTCTATCTGATGATCGCCGTGTCGCAGCTGGTGCTGCGCCCGCGCACGCCGCCGCAGCGGCTGCGGGTGAAGATGTGGCTCTACCCGGTGCTCACCCTGCTCACCATCGCCGGCATGGCGGCGGTGCTGGTGGCGATGTGGTTCCAGCCCGACACCCGGTCGCAGATCCTGCTCAGCCTGGCCTCGGCCGCCGTGGTGGTCACCGCCTGGGGGCTGCGGCGGGCTGTGTTCGGCAAGGGCGTCGCGGCGCCGGCTGAGTAAAAGAAAAGGGCCCCTCACGGGGCCCTTTCCGTCTCCGGACCGAGGTCCGGATCAGTTCTTGGCCTTGTCGACCAGCTTGTTCTTGGCGATCCACGGCATCATCGCACGCAGCTTCTCGCCGACCTTCTCGATGTCGTGCTCGGCCTGGCGGCGGCGGGTGGCCTTGAAGCTGGCCTGGCCGACCTTGTTCTCGAGCATCCAGTCGCGGGTGAAGCGGCCGGACTGGATGTCCTCCAGCACCCGCTTCATCTCCTTCTTGGTCTCATCGGTGATGATCCGCGGGCCGGTGACGTAGTCGCCGTATTCCGCGGTGTTGGAGATCGAGTAGCGCATGTTGGCGATGCCGCCCTCATACATCAGGTCGACGATCAGCTTGACCTCGTGCAGGCACTCGAAATAGGCCATCTCCGGCGCGTAGCCGGCCTCGACCAGGGTCTCGTAGCCGGCCATGATCAGCGCGGTCAGGCCGCCGCACAGCACCACCTGCTCGCCGAACAGGTCGGTCTCGCACTCTTCCTTGAAGGTGGTCTCGATGATGCCGGCGCGGCCGCCGCCGATCGCCGAGGCGTAGGACAGGCCGATGTCGAGGGCGGCGCCGGTCGCGTTCTGGTCGACCGCGATCAGACAGGGCACGCCGCCGCCCTTCTGGTACTCCGAACGCACGGTGTGGCCGGGGCCCTTCGGCGCCACCATGAACACGTCCAGGTCCTTGCGCGGCACGATCAGGTTGAAGTGCACGTTCAGGCCGTGGGCGAAGGCGATGGCGGCACCTTCCTTCATGTTCGGCGCCAAGTCGCGGGCGTAGATGTCGGCCTGCAGCTCGTCCGGCGTGCACATCATCAGCACGTCGCCCCAGGCCGCGGCCTCGGCCGGCGACATCACGGTGAAGCCGGCGGCCTCGGCCTTCTGCACGGTCGGGCTCTCGGGGCGCAGGGCGATGCGCACATCCTTGACGCCGCTGTCGCGCAGATTGGCGGCATGGGCGTGGCCCTGGCTGCCATAGCCGACGATCACCACTTTCTTCGACTTGATCAGGTTCACATCCGCGTCGCGGTCGTAATAAACGCGCATAGCTCTGTCCTCTCACACGGGGCCGGGCGGCCCGGCCTTTCTCAACGATGACGGGAACTGCCGGCCATAGGCAACCGGCAGCAATGGTTCAGACGGCGGTCAGGAGCCCTTCGGGCCCCCGGGCGATGGCGACGACGCCGGTCCGGCTGACATCGACCAGCCCGAGTGGGACCATCAGCTGGATGAAGGCGTTGATCTTCTGGGACGATCCGGTGACCTCGAAGACGAAGCTCTCGGTCGTCGAATCCACGGCGCGGGCCCGGAACACGTCGGCGATGCGCAGGCTCTCGATGCGCTTGTCGCCGGCGCCGCGGACCTTGACCAGGGCCAGCTCGCGCTCCACGGCCGGGCCGTCCAGGGTCAGGTCGTGCACGCTGTGCACCAGCACCAGCCGGTCCAGCTGGGCCTTGATCTGCTCGATGATCATCGGCGTGCCGGAGGTGACGACGGTGATGCGGGACAGGTTCCGCGCCGTGTCGACCTCGGCCACGGTCAGGCTTTCGATGTTGTAGCCGCGGCCGGAGAACAGGCCGATGACGCGGGCCAGCGCGCCCGGCTCGTTGTCCACCAGCACGGCGATGGTATGGGTTTCGATCTGGGTCTGCGGGGTCATGGGAGATCCGAAGGTCACGAGACGAGAGTCGCGGCCACCCTCTTGTCGGGTGGCCGCGGCGAAGGGCGTCGTCCGCGCCTTATACGAGCACCATCCCCTCCTCCGAGGTCGGCTTGGCGGCCTGGTCGGCCGGCCCCAGCAGGATCTCGTTATGGGCAGCCCCGCCCGGGATCATCGGGAAGCAGTTCTCCATCTTGGAGACCTGCATGTCCACGACCACCGGTCCCTTGATCCGCAGCATCTCGCGGATCACGTCGTCGGCCTCGCCCATGCAGGTGGCGCGCAGCCCGGTCAGGCCGAAGGCCTCGGCCAGCTTGACGAAGTCGGGCAGCGCCTCGGAGTAGCTCTCGGAATAGCGCTCGCCGTGCAGCAGCTCCTGCCACTGCCGCACCATGCCCATCCAGAAGTTGTTGACGATGAAGATCTTCACCGGCAGCCGGTACTGGGCGATGGTCGACAATTCCTGGATGTTCATCAGCGTCGAGGCCTCGCCGCCGACGTCGACCACCAGCGCCTCGGGATGCGCGATCTGCACCCCGACCGCGGCCGGCAGGCCGTAGCCCATGGTGCCGAGCCCGCCCGAAGTCATCCAGCGGTTCGGCTTCTGGAACGGGATCAGCTGCGCCGCCCACATCTGGTGCTGGCCGACCTCGGTGGTGATGTAGACGTCGTCACGGTCGGCGGTCAGCTCGGCCAGGCGCTTGATCGCGTATTGCGGCTTGATCACCGCATCATGCGACCGGTCCTGGCTGAACTGCAGGCAGTTGCGGGCCTGCCACTGCTTGATCTGGTGCCACCAGCCGGCGATCGCCTTGTCGCGCGGCTTGTAGCCGCGGCGCTTCCAGACCTCGATCATCGCCCGGATCACCTTGCCGACGTCGCCGACGATGGGCAGGTCGACATGGACGTTCTTGTTGATCGAGGACGGGTCGATGTCGACATGGATCTTGGTCGACCCCGGCGAGAAGGCGCTGATCTTGCCGGTCACCCGGTCGTCGAAGCGCGAGCCCAGCGCGACCATCAGGTCGGAGCCGTGCATCGCCAGGTTGGCCTCGTAGGTGCCGTGCATGCCGACCATGCCCAGGAACCGCGGGTCGGAGGCCGGCAGGGCGCCGAGGCCGAGCAGGGTCGAGGTGCAGGGGAAGCCGGTCAGTTCCACCAGCTCGCGCAGCGCCGCCGACGCGTCCGGGCCGGAGTTGATGATGCCGCCGCCGGTATACAGGATCGGCCGCTCGGCCTTGGCCATCAGCTCGACCGCCTGCTCGATCAGCGCCGGGTCGGGCTCGGTCCGCGGCCGGTAGGTGCGATGCTCGACATGCTCGGGCGGGGTGTAGACGCCGTCGGCGAACTGCACGTCCTTCGGCAGATCGACCACCACCGGGCCGGGCCGGCCGCTGCGGGCGACGTAGAACGCCTCGTGCAGCGTGCGGGCGACGGCGTTGGCGTCCTTCACCAGGTAGTTGTGCTTGGTGCAGGGCCGGGTGATGCCGGTGGTGTCGGCCTCCTGAAACGCGTCGTTGCCGATCAGATGGGTCGGCACCTGCCCGGTCAGGCAGACGATGGGGATCGAATCCATCAGCGCGTCGGTCAGGCCGGTGACCGCATTGGTCGCGCCCGGGCCGGAGGTTACGAGGACGACGCCGACCTTGCCGGTCGAGCGGGCATAGCCTTCCGCTGCGTGCACCGCCGCCTGTTCGTGCCGGACCAGGATGTGGCGGATCGCGTTCTGCTTGAAGATCGCGTCGTAGATCGGAAGGACAGCACCGCCCGGATACCCGAAGATAACCTCTACGCCCTGGTCCCGAAGGGCACGCAGGACGATTTCGGCTCCGGTCAGCGTTTCTGTCGACATCGTAACCTCTAAATGCGGCCCCCTCCGGGCCACGCGTTCAACGTTGGGGATCAACGAGGGTCGGCAAGCTAGACGGCGGATTCCGGCAGGTCAACCGAAAATGCGAAGAAAGCGCAAAGTTTCAGCTGCAATTTTTTCCGAATATTGCGCACTAGCGACATGGCTGCGTTGCACCCTTGCGTTCTCGGTCGGCAGCTGGTGCCGGAACCAGGTGGTCTGGCGCTTGGCCAGGTTGCGCGTCGCCTGCTGCGCCCGGGCGATCGCGGTTTCCAGGTCGATCTCGCCGCGCAGATGAGCCGCCAGCTCCGGCACCCCGACCGCCTTCATCGCCGGCAGCTCCGGGTCCAGCTCCAGCGCCAGCAGCGCCTTGACCTCGTCGAGGGCGCCGGCGGCGACCATGGCGCGGAACCGGCCGTCGCAGGCGGCGTAGAGCGCCTCGCGCGGCGGCGCCAGGACGATCCAGTCGAACGCCATGCCGGGCGGCGGGCCGGACCCGGCCTCAAGCTGCCAGTCGGCCAGCGAGCGGTTGGTCGCCACCATCACCTCCCAGGCCCGGATCAGCCGCTGGCTGTCGCCGGGGGCCAGGCGCTGCGCCATCTTCGGGTCCCAGCGCATCAGCTCGGCATGGAAGGCCTCGCCGCCCAGGGTCTCGTGCAGCTCGACCGTGGCACGGCGAATCTCCTCCGGCACCGGCGGGATCGGGCTCAGCCCCTCGGTCAGGGCGCGCAGATAGAGGCCGGTGCCGCCGACCACGATCGGCCGCCTGCCGGCCTTCTGCGCCAGCCCGATCTCGGCCAGCGCCATGTCGCACCAGGCGGCGGCGGAGCAGCGCGTCGCCGCCGGCAGCACGCCGTACAGCCGGTGCGGCGCCCGCGCCAGGTCGGCCGGGTCGGGCCGGGCGGTGAGGATCGACAGCTCGGCATAGACCTGCATGCTGTCGGCGTTGATCACCACGCCGTCCAGCGCCTCCGCCAGGTCCAGCGCCAGCGCCGACTTGCCGCTGGCCGTCGGCCCGCCGATGGCGATGACGGCAGGGGTATCCGACGCATGCACAACCGTGGTCATCCTTCACCTCGACCCGGCGCCGATGGGCCGCCGGGCCCTTGGCGCAACGCGCGGGACAATATCGCCCGCGACCCCATATGTCTCGCACGGCCGACGGGCCGGAAGCCTCGACAGGAGACGCGATGCGACTGTTCAAATGCCAGCATTGCCATCAGGTTCTCTACTTCGAGAACGCGGTCTGCGAGAGGTGCGGACGGACGCTCGGCTTTCTGCCGGATCTCGGGACGTTGAGCGCCGTGGAGCCGGACGGGCCGGCCTGGATCGCCCTGGCCGATCCGCGGCCGCGCTACCGCTTCTGCGCCAATTGGGAACAGCACGCCTGCAACTGGATGGTGCCCGCGGACGGAGACGACGCCCTCTGCATCGCCTGTCGGCACAACCGGACCATCCCAGACCTTTCGGACCCGGACAACCATCGCCGCTGGCAGAAGATCGAACAGGCCAAGCGGCGGCTGTTCTATTCCCTGATCAAGCTGTCCCTGCCGATTCCGACGGCGGCCAGCGGCGACCCCGAACCGCTGATGTTCGACTTCCTGGCCGATCCCATCGCCGGCGGGCCGAGGGTGATGACCGGCCATGACAACGGCCTGATCACCCTGTCGCTGAAGGAGGCGGACGACGCCGCGCGCGAAGCCACGCGCGACGCGATGGGAGAGCCCTACCGCACGCTGCTCGGCCATTTCCGCCATGAGGTCGGCCACTACTACTGGGACAGGTTGGTCCGCGACGGCGGAGAGCTGGACAGCTTCCGCGCCCTGTTCGGCGACGAGCAGGCGGATTACGGGGCAGCGCTCCGGACGCATTACGAGCAGGGTGCCCCGGCCGGCTGGCAGCAGGGCTTCGTCAGCGCCTATGCCACGATGCATCCCTGGGAGGACTGGGCCGAGACCTGGGCGCACTACCTGCACATCGTCGATACGCTGGAGATCGCCGGCGCCTTCGGCATCGCGGTCGATCCCGGCATCACCGACGACCCGTCGCTCGAGACCAAGATCCGGTTCGATCCGCATCGCGTGCGCAGCGTGCAGACGCTGATCGATGCCTGGCTGCCGCTGACCTATGCGGTCAACTGCCTGAACCGCTCGATGGGCCAGCCGGATCTCTACCCCTTCGTCATCGCCCCCCGCGTGGTCGAGAAGATGGGTTATATCCACGGGCTGATCCATCGATCCGGGCCAAGCCTGTCAAAGCGCGCATAGACAGGGACGGCGGCGCTGCGGCATAGACGGTCGCCTGTCCTGGGAGATGCGCCGCGTCATGGATCTCGTCCTCACCCTCACCACCGCTCCGGACCAGCCGGCCCTCGACGATGCCCTGACCCGTCATGTGCGCAATGCGCTGGCGATCGCGGGCGGCACGCCGGGGGCGGTCGACTGGCTGGCCCCGGGCATCGCCTGCGACATCGCCTTCGCCGCGGCCGATGCCAGGGCGGCGCAGGCGGCGGCGCGGCTGTCGCTGGCCGGGCAGCCGGTCGACGCCAACGTCGTGCCGGCCCAGGGTCGCCGCAAGCGGCTGCTGGTCGCCGACATGGACGCCACCATCGTCGAGGCCGAGACGCTGGACGAGCTGGCCGCCCTGGCCGGCGTCGCCGACCGGGTGGTGCCGATCACCGAACGGGCGATGCGCGGCGAGATCAATTTCCGCGAGGCGGTGGTCGAGCGCGTCGCTTTGCTGGAAGGCCAGCCGCGGTCGATCATCGATCGCGCCCTGGCCGATCTGCGCTACACCCCCGGCGGCCGCACCCTGGTGGCGACGATGCGGGCGAACGGCGCCTACTGCGCCCTCGTCTCCGGCGGCTTCGACGCCTTCACCCGGCCGGTGGCCGCGGCGGTCGGCTTCGACCGGTCGGAAGGCAACCACCTGATCGAGGCCGATGGCCGCCTGACCGGCCGGGTGCGCGAGCCGATCCTGGGCAAGGACGCCAAGCGCAGCTTCCTCGAGGAGATGGCGGCGGAGCGCGGCCTGAGCCTCGCCGACACCATCACCGTCGGCGACGGCGCCAACGACATCCCGATGCTGCAGGCCGCCGGACTGGGCGTCGGCTTCCGGGCCAAGCCGCTGGTGCGGGAGTCGGTGCCGGTGTCGATCGCGCATGGCGACCTGACCGCCCTCTTGTACCTGCAGGGCTACCGCGCGGCGGAGTTCGTGGCGGCCTAGGCGACATCAAGGATAAATGCTCCAGATGAGCTCCATCCTTTTACTGTCATGCCCGGGCTTGACCCGGGCATCCAGAAGCTGTCGACATCCTCTGGATTGCCGGGTCAAGCCCGGCAATGACAAGTTGTGATTCAGCTCATGCTGAAAGCGGCCTAGGCGTGTACCGCAAGATCGCCTCCGTCGGCGGGCTGACGCTCGCCAGCCGCGTCCTCGGCCTGGTCCGCGACCAGATCATCGCCGCGGTGCTGGGGGCCGGGCCGGTGGCCGACGCCTTCTTCCTGGCCAACCGGCTGCCGAACCACTTCCGGTCGCTGTTCGCCGAGGGCGCCTTCAACGTCGCCTTCCTGCCGGCCTTCACCACCACGCTGCAGCGCGACGGCAAGGCCGAGGCGCTGGCGCTGGCGGAGCAGGTGCAGGCGATCCTCCTGGCCGTGCTGCTGGTCGTTCTGGTCGCGGCCCTGGCCGCCATGCCCTGGCTGATCCAGTTGATGGAGCCGGGCAGCGCCGCGGCGGCGCAGACCGACCTGAAGGTCGAGCTGACCCGGATCACCTTCCCCTACCTGCTGTTCATGTCGCTGGTGTCGCTGCAGGGCGGCGTGCTGAACGGGCTCGGCCGGTTCGGCGCCGCCGCGGCCGCGCCGATCCTCCTGAACCTGTTCATGATCGGCGCGGTGCTGGGGCTGACGCCGTTCCTGCCGACCGCCGGCCATGCCCTGGCCTGGGGCGTGTTCCTGTCCGGCATCGCCCAGTTCCTGTACCTGGAATGGGACATGCGGCGGGCCGGCGTCTCGCTGCGCCTTGTCCGCCCTCGCCTGTCGCCCGGCGTGCGCCGCTTCTTCCGGGCGCTGGGGCCGGCGACTCTGGGCGCCGGCATGGCCCAGATCAGCGTCTTCGCCGACACCATCATCGCCCAGGCGCTGCCGACCGGCGCACAGTCCTACCTGAACTATGCCGACCGGCTGAACCAGCTGCCGCTCGGCGTCATCGGCATCGCCGTCGGCACCGTGCTGCTGCCCGAGGTGACGCGCCGCCTGGCCGCCGACGACCACGAGGGCGCGCTGGCCAGCCAGAACCGGGCGATCGAGCTGACCCTCGCCCTCACCCTGCCCTTCGCCATTGCCTTCCTGGTGGCAGCGGAGCCGATCCTGGCGGCGATGTTCGAGCGCGGCCGCTTCACCGCCATCGACAGCCATCAATCGGCCCTGACCCTGACCGCCTACGCCTTCGGCCTGCCGGCCGTGGTGCTGGTGCGCTGCCTGCTGCCCGGCTTCTACGCCCGCGGCGACACGGCGACGCCGGTCAAGATCGCGGTCGCCACGGTGGCGCTGAATGTCGGGCTGAAGATCGCGCTGATGGACTCGCTGTCCCAGGTCGGCCTCGCCGTCGGCACCTCGGCCGGGGTGTGGCTGAACATCGTGCTGCTGGCCTGGGTGCTGCACCGGCGCGGCCAGTTCAGCCTCGATGCCGCGTCCCGGCGGCGGCTGCCGCGGATGGTGCTGGCCGGAGCGGTGATGGCGGCGGCGCTGTGGGGCCTGCTGGTGCTGGCCGCGCCGGCCCTGGCCGGACGCTCCGACCTGCTGGCGGTCGCCACCGTGCTGGGCGTGCTGGCGGTGGCCGGCCTGGTCTACCTCGCCGCCCTGTTCGGCCTCGGCGCCCTGCGGCGCGAGGACCTGCGGCGGCTGCGCCGGCGGGGGTGATGCGCCGTAGCCGAACATGTCACGAACTTGACAAAACAAACTCCTGTAGCTACATTTTTGCAGCTACAGGAGGCCGGTGTTGCGCTGGACCTGGGATCCTGCCAAAGCGGCGCAGAACCTGAGAAAGCACGGCGTTTCCTTCGATTTGGCGTCCCGCGTGTTCGGCGATCCTTACGCTCTCACGCTGCCCGATCCTCATCCGCATGAGGAGCGCTGGCGGACCATCGGGATGCCCAGCAGCAACAGTTCGGTCCTCCTGTTCGTCGTCCACACGGGCGGCGACGAGCTAAATCCCGACCCGATAGGGCGCATCATCAGCGCCCGACGGGCCGAGCCCCGCGAAAGGAAAGCCTATGAGGAAGGGCAATTCTGATCCGCTGACAAAGACACAGAAGGACGAGCTTGCGGCGCTGGAAGCCATGCCCGACAGCACGATCGACACGACCGACGCGCCACCCGTGATCGACTGGACCGGCGCCCAGCGCGGCAAGTTCTATCGTCCCGTCAAAAAACTGCTCTCGCTGCGGTTGGACGCAGATCTGATCGCCTGGTTCAAGGAGGACGGCGAAGGCTATCAGACCCGGATCAACGAGGCCTTGCGCGAATACGTCGAAAAGCACCGCAAGGAACCCGTTTCGTAAAACATAGGCCGGGTCGCGGCTTCCGCTGCTGATCCATCGGGTAGGAGGGGTCCTTGCGGAGCCCCTCCTCCCACACCACCGTGCGTACGGTTCCGTACACGGCGGTTCATGCAGCGCGGTTGAGGCGACGGTGGCGGTCGAGGAGGCTGACCAGCCCGAGAGACTGGAAGAAGCTGGCCCGGAAGGCGTTGTGCATGTGGCTGGCCCCGGCGTTCCACCAGGGGCCGCGTCCGTTGTAAGCGGACAGCCATGCCCGCGCCTCGTCGAGCCCCCGACGTATCAGGTGCATTGCTCGTGTCCTCGGCCGCTTCCACTGGCGCCAGACCAGGCAGCGCAGGCGCCGTCGGAGCCAGCCGTCCAGGTCCTCGAAGATGCCCTTGGCCTCGGCCAGCCGGAAGTAGGCGATCCAGCCGGTGAGCACCGGGGCGAGGTCTTCGATGGTGCGGCCGAGGCTGCGGCCCCGCCCCTGGCGCCACAGTGTCCGGAGCTTGGCCTTGAGCCGCGCCACGCTCGTCGGCGCCGCGCGCAGGCGCGGCGTCTGGTGGGCGGTCATGGCGAAGCCCAGGAAGGCGCGGTTCCAGGGACGGTCCACGGCGCTCTTGGCCCTGTTGACCGCCAGCCGCGGCCCCTCGTTCAGGAACCGGGTGATCGAGGCCATCACCCGCTCGCCGGCTTGCCGCGTCCGCACATAGATGTTGCAGTCGTCGGCGTACCGGCAGAAGGCGTGGCCCCGCCGTTCCAGTTCCTTGTCGAGGTCGTCGAGCAGGTAACAAAAAGGCGCCGTCCGCGGACGGCGCCTTTTTTCCATCGGAAGGCCGCGAAGCCTCAGCCCGGCCCGACCGGCAGGGCGACGAAGCGCAGGTCGCCGCCGCTTTCGACCAGCAGCAGCACCGACTTGCGGCCGCCGTTGCGGGCCTCGTCGATCTTCTTGGCGACATCGGCCGGGGCCGACACCTCGGCTTGGCCGACCTCGACGATCACGTCGCCGGGCTTCAGCCCCTTCTCCGCCGCCGGCGACCCGCCGGTGACGGCGGTGACCACCACGCCCTTCTGGTCGTCGGCCAGGGAGTACTGCTTCCTCAGCGCGTCGGTCAGCGCCGACAGGGTTACCCCGAGCGCGTCGAGCGCCTGCGGCTTGCTGCTGTCGGACTGGCTGTCCGTGGTCGAGGCCAGGAGGCCGGATTCCTCCGCCGCCTCCAGCTCGCCCAGCGTCACCGGCAGGTCCTTACTGGCGCCTTTGCGCCAGACCTGGACCGAGGTCTGCTTGTCGACCGGCGTGTCGGCGACCACCCGCGGCAGGCGCCGGCTTTCGGTGATCGGCTTGCCGTCGAACTGCAGGATGACGTCGCCGGTCTCGATCCCGGCCTTGGCCGCGGGCCCGCCCTCGGTGACCCCGGCCACCAGCGCGCCCTCCGGCTTCGCCAGGCCCAGGCTCTCCGCGATCTCCGGCGTCACCGACTGGATCCGGACGCCGAGCCAGCCGCGCTTGGTGCGGCCGAACTCGATGATCTGGTCGACCACGCCGCGGGCCAGCGACGACGGGATGGCGAAACCGATGCCGACCGACCCGCCCGAGGGCGAGTAGATCGCGGTGTTGATGCCGATCACCCGCCCGTCCATGTTGAACATCGGACCGCCGGAATTGCCGCGGTTGATGGACGCATCGGTCTGCAGGAAGTCATCGTAGGGCCCGGCGTTGATCTCACGCGACCGGGCCGAGATGATGCCGGCCGTGACGCTGCCGCCGAGGCCGAAGGGGTTGCCGATCGCCAGCACCCAGTCGCCGACCCGCATGGTGTCGCTGTCGCCGAAATCGACGAAGGGCAGCGGCTTGTCGGTCTCGACCTTCAGCACCGCCAGGTCGGTCTTGTCGTCGCGGCCGATCAGCTTGGCCTCGAGGCTGGTGTTGTCGTGGAGGACGACGGTGATCTCCTCGGCGCCCTCGATCACATGATAGTTGGTGACGATGAAGCCGTTGGCCCGGACGATGAAGCCGGAGCCGAGCGCCGTGGCGTTGCGCGGTCGCTGCGGCCGGTCGCCCTGGCCGCGGCGGTTGAAGAAGTCGCGGAAGAACTCGTCGAACGGCGATCCCGGCGGGAACTGCGGCATCTCCGGCAGGTCCTGGCCGTCCTGGACCTTCTGCGTGGTCGAGATGTTGACCACCGCCGGCACCAGCTTCTCGGCCAGGTCGGCGAAGCTGTCGGGCGCCGGCGCGGCGCGAGCCCCCACTGATGTCAGGGCGGCTGCCGCCATCAGCATGGCCGCTGCAACCAGCACCGTCGCGGCCCAGCGCAGCAGGGCGGTCTCTCCCACGGCGCGGGCGACGGCGACGGGGCCGGTCGGGCGGCGGGCAATCGGTCTGGTCACGAACGCTCTCCCTCGCTCAAAGCACGACGCCGGCCCCATTCGAGGCCGGCGTCGGTCATCATACACCCGATCGTGGCGAGAAACGGGCCTGCATCAGCCGGGGTTCCCCGGCGCCGCCGGCGCCGGCTGGGCCGGCGTCTCGGGCGCCGCCGGCGCGGGGGCCGGGGCCGAGTTGTTGCCCGAGCCCGGCGGGGTCTGCTGGGTCACCGCCGGCACCAGGCCGCGGCCGGTGGCGTCGTTGAAGTACTTGAAGAAATCGCCCTTCGGCGACAGCACCAGGGTGGTGCCGCTCGACCCCAGCGCGGTCTGATAGGCCTGCAGGCTGCGGTAGAAGGAGAAGAACTGCGGGTCGGCGCCATAGGCGTCGGCCTGCACCTTGATCGCGTCGGCATCGCCCTGGCCGCGCAGCTCCTGCGCCTGGCGCTCCGCCTCGGCCAGGAGGACGGTGCGGTCGCGGTCGGCGCTCGACTTGATCTGCGCCGAATACTCGGCGCCCTGGGCACGGTACTGCGCCGCCTCGCGCTCGCGCTCGGAGCGCATGCGGTCATAGACCGACTGCACCGTGCCTTCCGGCACGTCGGCGCGGACGATGCGGACGTCGACGATCTCGATGCCCAGCGGCTTGGCGTTGGCTTCGACCTGGTCCCGGATCGACCGCATGATCGGCCCGCGCTGCTCCGACAGCACGTCGAGCTGGTTGTAGTTGCCGAGCACGTTGCGCAGCGCGTTGTTGACGAAGCTGCTGATCCGGGTGCTGGCGGTGTTCTCGTTCCGCACCGACTGGAAGAACAGCAGCGGATCGGCAATGCGGTAGCGGGCGTAGCTGTCGACGTCGAGGCGGCGCTGGTCGGACAGGATCACCTGCTCGACCGGCGGGTCCACGTCCAGGACGCGCTTCTCGTAGAACTGGACGTTCTGGATCACCGGCAGCTTCAGCTTCAGCCCGGGCTCGGACTCGATCTTCACCACCTCGCCGAACTGCAGGACCAGCGCCTGCTCGTTCTGACCGACGGTGTAGAGGGAATCGGCCAGGACCAGGCCGGCGACGACGATGGCGGCACCGAGGGCGGCAAGCTTGGCATTCATCTCACTGCCCTCCCCGCGGCGTCTGAGCCGCCGGCGGGCGGCTGATCAGCTCGTTCAGCGGCAGGTAGGGCAGCACGCCCTGGCCGCCGACGGCGTCGTCGATCATGATCTTGTTCGAACCCTTCAGCACGCTTTCCAGGGTCTCCAGATAGAAGCGCTCGGCGGTGATCTCAGGCGCCGCCCGGTAGGATTGCAGCACCGAGGTGAAGCGCGCCGCGTCACCCTGGGCCTTGGCCACCACCTGCTCGCGATAGGCCTCGGCCTCCTGCACGATCCGCGCGGCATCGCCGCGGGCCCGCGGCACGATGTCGTTGCGATAGGTCTCGGCGTCGTTGCGCAGCCGGTCCTGGTCCTGGCGGGCGCGCTGCACGTCGTCGAAGGCGTCGATCACCTGCTGCGGCGGCGCCACCTTCTGCAGCTGCACCTGGTCGATCACCACGCCGGCGCCGAGCCGGCCCGGGGTGCCGTAGCTGTCGAGCGTCGCCTGCAGCAGGCGCCGGGCGTCCTGCTCGATCCGGCCGCGCGCCTCGTTCAGCGCCGGCTGGATCTCGGTGTGGCCGATCACCTCGCGCATCGCGCTCTCCGCCGCCACCTTCACGGTGGCGTCGGCGTTCTTGATGTTGAACAGGTAGGCGACCGGGTCGGAGATGCGCCAGAGCACGACGAAATCGATGTCGACGATGTTCTCGTCGCCGGTCAGCATCTGGCTCTCGTCCGGCACATCGCGGCCGGCCGCGCGGCCCTCGCCGCTGGTGAAGCCGATCTCGATCCGGTTCTGCGTCGTCACCGACGGCTTGGTCACCGTCTCGATCGGCGCCGGCAGGTGGTAACGCAGGCCGGGCTGCTCGGTCCGGACATAGGCGCCGAATCGCTGGACCACGCCCAGCTCGTCCGGCTGCACCCGGTAGATGCCGGTCAGGAGCCAACCGATGATGATGACGACGATGGCAATCAGGATGCCACGACCGCCGCCGAAGCCCTTGGGCATGACCTGGCGGAACCGGTCCTGGCCGCGGCGGATCATCTCCTCGATGTCGGCCTGGCTGGGCCCGCCGCCGCGCCCCCAGGGATTCTGTCCGCCGCCTTGCGGTGATCCGCCCCAGGGGCCGCCGCCACCACCACCGCCTTGATTACTCCACGGCATCCAGATCCCTTCCCCCGTCGACCGCCCTGTCATCCCGGGCGCCGGATGCTATATCTCGGCGCGACGGGCAGCAATTGTGGAGCCTGTCATATTGGACAAAGGGCAGGAAGTTCAACCATGGCGACAGGCCGGACGACGGTAACCGAGGCCGCAGTGCGCGAGGCGCTGGGCCGCGTACGGGACGAGGAACGCGGCGGCGACCTCGTCGGTCTCGGCATGATCTCGGGCCTCACCCTGCGCGACGGCCATGTGCTGTTCTCGATCGAGGTCGATCCGCAGCGCGGCCCGGCCCTGGAGCCGTTGCGCCAGGCGGCGGAGAAGGCCGTGGCGGTGGTCCCGGGCGTGCTCTCGGTCACCGCGGTCCTGACCGCCCATCGCGGCTCCGGCCCGGCGGCCCCGGCCTCCGCCGCGCCGGGCACAGCGCCCCGGCCGGCCGCTCCGGGTGGGGCACAAAGCCGCAAGCTGCCGGTGGCCGGGATCGGGTCGATCATCGCCGTCGCCTCGGGCAAGGGCGGCGTCGGCAAGTCGACCACCGCGGTCAACCTCGCCCTCGGCCTCGCGGCCCTCGGGCTGAAGGTCGGGCTGCTCGACGCCGACATCTACGGCCCGTCGATGCCGCGGATGACCGGGATCACCGGCAAGCCCAGCTCGCCCGACGGCAAGAGCCTGGACCCGAAGGAGAATTACGGGCTGAAGGTGATGTCGATCGGCTTCCTGATCGACGAGGAGACGCCGATGATCTGGCGCGGCCCGATGGTGCAGTCGGCGCTGTCGCAGATGCTGCGCGACGTCAACTGGGGCACGCTCGACGTGCTGGTGGTCGACATGCCGCCGGGCACAGGCGACGCCCAGCTGACCATGGCGCAGCAGGTGCCGCTGGCCGGCGCCGTGATCGTGTCGACGCCGCAGGACATCGCCCTGCTCGACGCCCGCAAGGGCCTGAACATGTTCCGCAAGGTCGATGTCCCGGTGCTCGGGATCATCGAGAACATGAGCTATTTCTGCTGCCCGAACTGCGGCCACCGCACCGACATCTTCAGCCATGGCGGGGCGCGGGCCGAGGCGGAGAAGCTGGGCTGCGACTTCCTCGGCGAGATCCCGCTCGACATCACCATCCGCGAGACCTCGGATTCCGGGCACCCGATCGTGGTCTCGGCGCCGGACAGCCCGCACGCCGAGGCCTATCGCGGGATAGCGGCGCGGGTGTGGGCCAAGCTGCGCTCCGGCGCCGGCCCGGCCGCCCCTCGGATCGTGATCGAGTGACCGCCACGGCGTCACCACCTCGCCACAAATCGATCCGATAACGAGCGCAATCGCGGCGCCGGGACGGACCCGGCGCCGGCCCTCGGAGTGGGAGAGTGATGCGACGTTTCTGCCGGATCGCGGTTCTCGCCGCGGCCGCAGCCGGGCTTCCGGCCGCGGTGCCGGCCCAGGCCTTGCCGGATTCGGTCGAGATCCAGAACCGGCGCAGCGCCACGATCGAGGATCTGCGCGTCTCGCCCGACTTCGAAAGCTCCTGGGGCTACAACCGGCTGCGCGCGGCACCGCTGGCACCCGGTGCCTCCGCCCGGATCCCGGTCGAGGACCTGCACGGCGGCTGCTATTTCGACGTCAAGGTGCGCCAGAACGACGGCGCCGAGGCGGAATACTGGAGCCTCAACCTGTGCAGCCGGCCCGTGATCGATCTGGACTGATCGAGCCGGCCGGTCAGGGGTTGCCGCCCGCCTGACGCCTCTGGTTCCAGAGGGGCATCGGGTCGGCCGGGGCCGAGGCGCGGATCGGCGGCGCGGCACCGGCGGGTGCGGCCTGGCCTTCCAGGAACTGGCGGATCGCCTCGATCCTGGCCGGCGGGGTCAGGATCTCGTTGCCGAGCGTCGGTAGCACGCCGTCACGGAAATCCGCGATCGCCTGCCGCTGCTGGTCCGTCCTTCCCAAGGCTTCGAGATCCGCCAAATATTGCCTCATCGCGGCCGCGCCGCCCTCGGGGAACAGGACGCCCTGGCCTTGCTCCCCGTGCCTCAGGAAGGAGTCCAGCCAACTCGGGACCGTAAGATACCGTTTGCCGCCGCCCTCTCCGCCATAGGTGTGGAGCACGTCCTCGCGTTCCCTCACGGCACGGGAGACTCCGCGCGGCGTCTCCTTCGACACGCCCGGCGGGTCGATCTTGACTTGGCCGCGGAACTCGAGCGAAGCGGCGACCGGAAGGAAGGGCAAGCTGAACGTCGGCAGCTTCAGGGACAGGGTGAAGCGCGTCGCCTCGGCCACGAAGGAAGCCATCGGTCCGGTCAGCCGGCGATACATGTTGACCTCGGACGGCACTCCTCGAACCAGCGGCGTCTTGTCCTCCTCCCTCGAGCGCGGCAGGGCCGTGTCGTCCCCCAGCAGCCTGTCCTGCTCGGCTGCGCTGATCCGGTCCCGGTAAGCTGCGTTGGAGAGCGCCCGATCGGGGTTGGGGACGTTGTCCCGCAGGCCGGGGATGCTCTCGGTCGGATACAGATCGTTGAAGATGAAATCGGCATTCGCCGCGTCGGGATGCCACCGGTAGTCCCTGCCGGTCAGCAGATCGGCATATTCCTCCGCATATTTGCCGGTGACCGCCGAGAGACGCATGCCGCTGGCACGGCCGGGCACGTAGGAGACGGCGGAGGCAGGATCGATCCGCTCATCGCCCACCAGGCCCCGGATGGTCGCGAGATCAGGCTCCGAATCCAGGAGAAGACGGCTGGTCTCGTCGTCCACCACGATCCTGGTCCGCATCGACAGCCGCTCATAGGTGGCCTGCATCTGATCCCAGGCCTGTCGCGACAGCACGGTGCCTTCCGGGATGGTGACCTTGATGTTGTCCTCCGGCCGCCGCTCGGCGCCCAGGAGCAGCAGCTGCTTCAACCCGGGGATGAAGTTCGTCCAGAAGCGCGGCCGGACGCCGAGCTTCTGCTCCTCCATCAGCTTGGTGAAGGTGATGCCGCCCTCCGGCACGGTCACGAAGGCGTCGACGGGGGCGTCGCGGCCGGCGACGGTGCCGAGCAGATCCATCTCGCCCGGATGGAGCGTCACCGTCTGCGCGTCGGGCAGCATGGCACCCCAGCTCAGCTCCATCACGCTGCCGGGCAGCTTCCCGCCGTCCGCATCGCGCGGCGCGCCGACGTCGCGCACGCCCTGCAGCGTCGGCATGAAATCCGCCGAGACCTGGGTCGGGTCGATCGCGAACAGCGCCTCCTGGCCCTGCTTCAGCACGGTCGATCCCTTGATCTGGAAGACGGTCTGGTTGGAGGTGGGCAGCAGCCCCGCCTCCTTGAGCGTGACGTTGCGGTATTCGTGCGGCCGCTGCGACACCGTCAGCTCACGGCCCAACGTCAGCCGCAGCGGCTTGGCGGACCCCATCACCAGGCTGTCGATGACGGACTGCCCGAGCGCCCTGACGTTCATCTTGGTGCTGATGGCCGCCCCGGCGGAGGCCAGGGTCGGCCGGCCGAACTGCGGCAAGTTCTCCTGCGTGGCCATGTCCGGGTTGCCGAGAATCCGGAACTGGGCACCGAGGCGGAACTCCGGGATCTTGCTCTGCCAGCCCCACGGCTTGGGGACGTCCCCTTCCTGCCGCATCCCGCCATTGGCCTGCAGCATGTCGCGGCGCGCAGCGATCCGGGCCATCATGTCGGGGTGCATGGCGACGTTCTGGACGGTGCCCGGCAGCGCCCCCATTGCCGCCGAGATCGCCTCGTTCCGGTTCATGTGGCGGCCTTCGGTCAGCTGCGCCACCAGCTCGGCACCGCCGAAGTTGCTGACCAGATCGTTGCCGAACTGGGCGGTCAGGCCCAGGCGCGACAGGCGCATGGATTGCGCTGCATTGGCAGCGTCGTCAGTGGCATTGACCACGTCGTCGGCCGCGTTGGCGACGTCGTCGGCGGCGTTGACCACATCGTCGGTTGCGTTGACGGCATCATCGGCCGTGCTGGCAGCCGGGCTGACCAGCCGGTGTACCGGGATGGCGCCCGCCACCGCCCCGGTGACCGGCGCGGTGGCGAGGTAGATCCCCTGAGTCTGGAGGGATCTCAGCATCTGCTGCCCACCCTCGCCGGTGAGCAGTTGGCCGTCGAAGGCCAGCCGGGTGGCATCGCTGGTGAGTTGGCCGGCGCCGTTCACCACCTGCCCCGTCGTGGCACCCGCGGCCGTGGCGACGGATCGCTGCGCCAGGTTCGGCAGCGCGGTGGCGCTGAGCCGCGCGCCCACGGCGGTCGAGACCTTCATCCCGGCCGCGGTGGCCCCGGCGGTCGTGATCGACGACAGGCCGTCGATCGCCGTGTCCTTCAGCATCGCCTTGGTGTGGTCCCAGGTGACCCCGGCACCGTCGCCCTTGCTGCCGTCGAGACCGACCGCATCCATGCCGAAGCCGATGATCGAGCTGTGGCCGTCGGCATACATGTCCTTGCCCTGGACCACGGCGCTGATGTCGCCGGCCGCGTCGATCAGCTCGTAGGTGCCGAATCCTGCGGCGAAGCCGGCCACGACATTGCCGCCGGTGGCCGCGGTGGTGACGATGCCGACCGTGGTCGCCGCGACCACCCGGCCGACCTCGCCGATCGTGTTCCAGGTCTCGTCGCTCTCCGCCATCGCATCGGCATGCTCCTTGAACTCCTCCTGGAAGTTCCCGAGGACGGCGTTCACCTTCTGCTCGTATTGGTCCTGCGGCAGGCCGGTGTCGTTCGCCTTCAGCTGCTTCAGGTCGTCGAGCTTGTCCTCGAGGAAGTCCTGGAACTCCTCGCCCGAGCTCTTGCCCGGCGTGATCCAGCCCCAGCCCTTGCGGACGAAGCTCTGGTCGTCGAGCTTGTCCTTGACCTGCTGCAGATTGGCCTCGACCGCGGAGATCTGCTGGTCGAGCGCCGTGTCCCGCGACTGCTGCTGGACCTCGCCGTCGACCTGGTCCAGCGCCTCCTTCGTCTCCAGCGACAGCCGGTCGGTGCCGACCGCCCAGCTGTTCAGGGCCTGCAGCTTGGCCTGCTGGTCGGCGGTGAGCTGGAGCTGGCCGTTGGCGTCGAGCTCGACGGTCTGGCGCAGCTCGCCGGCGATCGCCGACTGCACCGCGTCCCAGTTGCGCTGGCTGTCGGGCGCGCTCGTCCCGTGCTCGCGGTCATAGGCCAGCGCCGTGTCGATCACCGCTTCCGTCTGGGCGCTGACCGGCGACGCCCCGGGCTGGAAGTAGATGTCGCCGGGATTGATGTTGTTCGGGTCCGGGAACTGCCCGTTGTTGGCGACGCCGTCGGCCCCCACCAGCCGTATCAGCCCGTCGCCGGGTTGCACCTGGCCCGCCGTCTCGTAGCCATGCGATTCGGGCGGGCGCCCCTCGGCCGCCGCGCGGGCCTCCAGGGCCCGTTGCACCGCCGCCTGGAACTCGCGATCGGTGTTGGGCCGGACCGGGCTGGCGGGCCGTGGGTTGCGCTCGATCGGCTTCAGCATGTCTTCCCGCCGCCTTCGTGGACCGGTCGGGAAGCTTAGAAAAATTGCATGACGCCGTTATTTCATTTGTATGACAAAGAGGACGGAGCGCTCGAAATGGGATCTAAGTCCCACGAATCCTAAACGATCGAGATCTTCACCGAACCGTCATCTTCCCGAGGGGACCTGTCGCTTATGGTGCCGCCCCCGGGGTGGAGAGGATGGAGGCCGGAATGGCGATCGAGGTCGACAAGGACGGGCGCATGGTCAGGGTCCAGGACGGCGTCACGACCTATGTGCCCACCGGGCAGCAGCAGCAGTGGCAGGCCGCCGTCCAGCAAGCGATGCAGCGGAACGGCATCGATGCGGACGAGGCCTCGAACATGCGGTTCCTGATCGCCGAGCAGGGCGATTCGCAATGGTCGATGGCGGAGCAGGTCGGCTCCCCATGGACCGAGATGGTCGACCACAACAACTTCGCCAACGACGACCTGATCCAGATCGGCGAGGCCGTGGCGGTGCCCGCCCCCACGCCGGAAGGGGCCGGGGCCCTGGGCCCCGAGGGCCGGGACGCCTTCGCCCAGAGCATCGAGACCCGCGCCAACCACGCCGCCAATGCGGATTCCGGCACCGCCACCCAGCAATGGGACGGGATCAACGCCGATATCCGGACCTATCTCAACTCGGTACCGCAGGACGATTTCGTCCAGGCGACGTTCGACCTGGTCGGCTACGACTATGCCGCCGAGGGCTCAGCCCATGCGCGCAGCTTCGTGATCAACAACGCGCTCGACGCGCTGGGCGACGACAAGGGCGCGCAGCAGCAGATGGTCGACCAGCTGCTCGGCCAGGATTGGCCCGTCAACGGCGACGACATCAAGGCCGACGTCACCCAGATCGCGCAGGAGCGCGGGCTGACCGCCGCCGACACCCAGGCCCCCGCCGATCAGCAGACCGATCCGGGGCTGAGCGCGATTCAGTCGGCTGCCGACAGCGGGGATCGCGCCCAGGTCCGGGCGCAGATCTGGAACTACGTCGGCCAGGTGACCGGTGCCGACAACAGCGCCAAGTTCCAGGCGATCACGGGGCACGACTGGGGCGCCGCCTCCGGCTTGGTCATGGAGGAGCTGTACAACACGGTCGTGCAGAACGTGAACGACCCGGTGCCGGCCTACACCAATCCGGGGGCGGAGAGCCCCATCCCCGGCAACACCCGCCAGTACCTCAAGAACTACCTCGCCGCCCTGCCCGCGGTCTGCACCGACCTGCCCGAGGACCAGCGCCAGTATCTCGAGCGCGACAAGGTGGCCGACAGGCTGTCGGGGCAGGAGTGGGAGAACAACGACGCCACCAGGCCGCTGGTCACGCAGGTACGGAACGAGCTCGGCATTCCGGAATGATCAGCCGGCCTCACGCCGGTCGGCGCCGGCGTCAGGCCGGCCGTCCCAGCACCGCCATCAGCTCGCGCCATTCGCGCGGGCTGAGGCCGCTCTCCGGCTGGGCCACCGTCTCCCCCGCCAGCATCCGGCGCAGCACGTCGAGGCCGGGCGCCGAGATCGTCGCCGCGTTCATGCGGTAGTCGCGGAACGCCCGGGCGGCCAGTGGCACCCAGCGTTCCATCGCATCCAGCATCACATCGGCATAGGCCCGGATCTCGTACTGGGCATGGGGGTCGGCCCGCAGCCTCAGGAAGTGCATGAGGTTGTGCAGGTCGGTCTTCCAGTACCACTGGGTGTAGGTGTTGAGCGTCAGGTTCATCCGCGCCAGCTCGCGCGCCAGGCCCTGGCGGGACGGATCGACGGGGTCGGCCCCGTCGATCTCCTCGTTCAGCATCCAGGCGTAGTCGCGCCAGCAGCGCTCGGCATCCTCGCGCAGCAGGTCCAGCACCCGCGACGCCTCCTCCCCCTCCAGCACCTCGGCGCGGCCCTGGCGGTTGCTGCCGGACTGCGCCGCCAGATGCTCCGGCGCCGGCAGGTAGAACTCCCGGTCCAGGATCGAGTAGCGGGCGGAGTACTCGTTCACATTGGCGGTGCGGTGCCGGATCCACTGCCGGGCCACGAAGATCGGCAGCTTCACGTGGTACTTGATCTCGCACATCTCGAAAGGAGTGGTGTGCCAATGCCGCATCAGGTAGCGGATCAGCCCCTCGTCCTCCGACACCTTCTTGGTGCCGCGGCCGTAGGAGACGCGGGCCGCCTGCACCACCGCCGAATCATCGCCCATGTAGTCGATCACGCGCACGAAGCCGTGGTCGAGCACGGGCAGCGGCTCGAACAGGATCTCCTCCAGCGCCGGCACGGTGGCGCGGCGGGTGGCGAAGGTGGCCGAGCGGATCTGGTCCAGCTCGGCACGCTGGTCGGCGGTGATCGTCATGGGTCAGGCTTCTGTCACGGAATTGCTAGATAGTGTAGCCGTGCCAGGCCCTGGGGCCAAGGGCTGGTGCGGCCATGGCAGAAAAAGCCGCCACCACGCACATAAGTTTAAGATGATTTCTTCGCAGAACGGCCGCATTTCCCAGCTATGTTCATGCTTTCCCATTTCCATTGCAGGATATTTTCGTCATGCCGGCTCCGACCGATCCGCTTTACGCCCAGCAATGGCATCTCACCGGCGCATGGGGCATCAACCTCGGTAATCTCTGGGACGAATATACCGGCGTCGGCGTGGTCGTCGCCGTGCACGACCAGGGCATCGATTTCGCCCATCCCGACCTGAACGAGAACATCGACACCGCCCACAGCTTCAATGCCTCGACCGGCGGGGCGGGGGGCGCGCCCATGACCGCGGATGACAACCACGGCACCGCCGTGGCCGGCATCATCGCCGCCGAGCGCAACGGCTCGGGAGTCGTCGGCATCGCCTATGGCGCCACGCTGCAGTCCTACTACGACCCGCTGTTCTTCAACACGCTGCAGACCGCGGCGGCGAACGCGCGCAACCAGGCCGCGGCCCAGGCGGACGTGCTGAACAACAGCTGGGGCTTCGGCAACGCCTTCGCCAACGATCCGAACTCCGCCTTCCTCGACAATTTCAGCAGCGCCACATGGGCCGCCGCCCGAACGGCCACCATCAACGCCGCCGAAAACGGCCGTGACGGGCTCGGCACGATCATCGTCCAGTCCGCCGGCAACCTCTACGCGGGTGGCGACGACACCAACCTGCACAGCTTCCAGAACAACCGCTGGACCGTCACCGTCGGTGCCACCAACCAGGACGGCACCATCGCCGACTATTCGACGCCGGGCGCCTCGATCCTGGTCGGGGCGCCGGGCAGCCCGAGCGCGGGCACCATCGTCACCACCGACCGGGTCGGCGGCAACGGCTATGCCGCGGGCGACTACACCAACAGCTTCAACGGCACCTCGGCCGCGGCGCCGATGGTCTCCGGCGTCGTCGCCCTGATGCTCGACGCCAATCCGAATCTCGGCTGGCGCGACGTGCAGGAGATCCTGGCCTATACCGCCCGCTCCGCCGCCCCGGGCGCGACCAGCGACCAGACCAACGGCGCCACCAACTGGAACGGCGGCGGGCTGACGGTCAACCACGACATCGGCTTCGGCCTGGTCGACGCCCATGCCGCGGTGCGCCTGGCCGAAAGCTGGAGCGGCACCGCGCACACCAGCGCCAACGAGACCAGCGTCTCCGCCTCGGCCTCGCCCGGCCTCGCCATCCCGGATGACGATGAAGGCGGCGTGACCACCAGCCTGACCATCGGCACCGGCATCGAGATCGATAGGGTCGAGGTGACGCTGAACATCAGCCACACCTGGATCGGCGATCTGCAGATCGTCCTGACGTCGCCCGACGGCACCGACAGCATCCTTCTGAATCGCCCCGGGCTGAGCGAAGACGCCGCCAACGGGTCCAGCCAGGACAACATCGCCTTCACATTCGGCACCGTCCAGGACTGGGGCGAAAGCGGCCAGGGGGCCTGGACGCTGACCATCCGCGACCTCGTCAGCGGCGACGTCGGGATCCTGAATTCCTGGAGCCTGCGTCTCTACGGCGATGCCGCCGGCGCGAACGACACCTACGTCTATACCGACGAGTTCGCCACCGTCGGCGCCGATGCCGCGCGTCGGACCCTGGCCGATGGCGGCGGGGTGGACACCATCAACGGGGCAGCCCTGACCGGCGCCGCGCTGATCGATCTCCTCGACGGGACCGCCACCATCGCGGGCCGCGTCATCGCTTTTGCCGCCGGCACGGCCATCGAGAATGCGATCAGCGGCGACGGCAACGACCAGCTCACCGGCAGCGCGGCCGGCAACGAGCTGACCGGGGGACGTGGCAACGACCTGCTTCGCGGCGGCGCGGGAGCCGATGTGCTTCGCGGCGGCGCCGGCAGCGACACCGCCAACTATGCCGACAGCGCGGTCGGGGTCACGGTCAACCTTGCCACCGGCCTCGGCAGCACCGGTACGGCCTTCCAGGACAGGCTGGGCGGGATCGAGAATCTCGTCGGCAGCGCCCATGGCGACAATCTCGTCGGCAACTCGCTGGCCAATACGCTGCGGGGCGAGAACGGCAACGACGTGCTCACCGGGGGCGTCGGCCGTGACGAGCTGACCGGCGGGGCCGGGGCCGACCGATTCGTCTATACCAGCCTGGTGCAGAGCCCGGTCGGGGTGGCCGGCGCCGATCTGATCACCGATTTCAGCCGTGCCCAGGGCGACAGGATCGACCTGTCGGCGCTCGACGCCAACACCGGCACCGCCGGCAACCAGGCCTTCGGCTTCATCGGCACGGCCGCGTACGGCCACCATGCCGGCGAGCTGCGCTATGTCGCGCGCGACGGCGTCACCACCATCGCCGGCGACATCAACGGCGACGGCGTGTCCGACTTCCAGATCCGCCTGACCGGAACGATCGGGCTGATCGCTGCCGACTTCGTGCTGTGACCGGCCTCTCGCCCCTTCCATCCGCGGCCGCAAATCCCTATCTTAGGGATGTCGGGCAACCGACTATGACGATAAACGCCTTTTGGAATAGACGCTGCGGACCCGGGGGCGGTACCCGGCGCCTCCACCAGATCTCCGGTGTTGGACGGAGTGCGGGGGCGAAACAGGATCGACGCGTGTAGTAAAGGGAAGGTTTTCGTCCGGCATGGTTCCGCCGTTATCGGGCCATTGCAATAGTTGCCAACGACAACTTTGCTGAGGTTCGCGCGGCTGCGTAAGCAGCTAAGCGTCCTCTCTCAATCCCTCGGCGGTTAGCCCCGTCGAGGTGGGGTCAGGGGCACCCAGCAACAGAACGCCCCGCTTCATCCCCGAATCTCGGCCCGGAATGTCGGACATGAGCGGCTGTCTGCCGCGCGTCTCCCTTTTCATCCCGCCGGCCCCGGTCTAGTGTGATCGGATGGACGACGAACTTCGATATGACCGCATGGTCGAATCCGCCCTCAGGGGCGTGGTCAGGGAAGCTTTGGCCAGCGTGGCCGAGAAGGGGCTGCCGGGTGATCATCATTTCTACCTGACCTTTGTGACCAATCATAAGGGGGTCGCGATTCCGGAGTACCTGCGGCAGAAATACCCGCAGGAGATGACCATCGTCCTGCAGCACCAGTTCTTCGGGCTCGAGGTCTGCGAGGACCGGTTCTCGGTCTCGCTCAGCTTCTCCAGCAAGACCGAGCGCCTGGTGATCCCGCTGGCCGCGATCACCACCTTCGCCGACCCGTCGGTCAATTTCGCCCTGCAGTTCCAATCCGCCAAGGAAGGCGCGGAGGACGAGGAGTCCGAAGCTGCCGAGGCCCCGGACGCGCCGGACGAAACCGCCGCCAAGGCCCCGGCCGGGGCCGCGCCGGCCGACGGCGCCAAGGTCGTGGCGCTGGACGCGTTCCGGAAGAAGTAGACGGATCACCCGTAGGTTGGGTTCGCGTCGCGAACCCAACATCTCACCACAATCCCCTCTGTTGGGTTCGCCTGCCGCGAACCCAACCTACGGCGTTACGGCGCCGCCGCTCCCCGCCCCTCGCGCAGCCGGGCAGCCAGCCGGAACGGCGCCTCGGCCAGGTCGCCGAGCCGCTTCAGCCCGGAGATCTGGCGGCCGAAGGCCAGCACCTCGCCGATCCGGCGCTCGAGGAAGGCGCGCGTGATCTCCTGCCCCTCCGACCGGTCGTCGAGCCAGACCAGCAGGGTCGAGGCGTAGACCCCGGCCAGCAGCCCGCGCTTGGAGTAGTAGTTGATGTCGGTCGAGCGGTCGCCCGCCGCCCGCCACATCGCGTCGACGGTGCGGTGCAACTGGCGCAGGGCCCGGCGCGACAGCGGGCGCAGCGCCCGCCGCGCCAGGTCGCGGCGGATCGCGTCGCGGTACGGCAGCAGGATATCGAGCCGCGCCAGCACCGCCTGGGCGATCTTCTCGCGCACCCGCAGGCTCTCGAAGGCCTCGCCCTCCTCCGCCAGCCGCTCCAGCATCGCCCGGTCGGCCCAGCCGTGCAGATGGTCCGCCAGCTCCGCGATCCCGCCCGGGATCAGGACGGCGACGTCGTCGAGGCCGAACCCCGCATCCTCGGCACCCAGGCGCAGCGCCTGCCGGGTCCAGCCATCGAAGGCGACATGCGGCAGCACCGCCAGCAGCAGGGCGTCGCGCTCCGCCGTCCGGTCGCTGGTCATCGGGTCGGTCATGATTGCTTCCCTCAAGCTCTGTCGGCGAGATGGCGGGCCTCGGCGTCGACCGCGAGATCATTCAGGTCGCGCAGCCGATCGAGATACAGCACGCCGTCGAGATGATCGACCTCATGCTGCACCACGCGGGCGTGCAGCCCCTCGGCCTCGCATTCGATCGGCTTGCCGTCGAGGCCGAGGCCGCGATAGCCGATCCGGCGCCAGCGGGGCACCAGCCCCCGGAAGCCCGGGATCGACAGGCAGCCCTCCATGCCGAGCGCCTTGTCGTCGCCCAGCGGCACGATCTCCGGATTGATCAGCACGGTCGGTCCTTCCGGCGCCGGCGGCTCGCCCTCCTCCTGCCGTCCGGGCGGCACCTCGAACACGATCAGCCGCAGCGGACGGTATATCTGCGGCGCCGCCAGGCCGATGCCCGGCGCATCCCGCATGGTCTCGATCATGTCGGCGGCCAGCCGGGCGATCTCCGGGTCGCCCGGATCCGCCACCGGGTCGGCGATTCGGCGCAGCACGGGATGGCCCATGCCGACGATCTTCAACAGAGTCACGATCCCGTCTCCCGGCAGATGGCCAAATCTGATTTGCCCTGACTTGGCAAGAAAAAAGTCGCGTGATACAAGACACGCCCCAGTGAGACCTGCACCGGGATCCCCGGCTGTGAAAGGAGCGATGGCAGAACGTGCAAGTCCATGTCCGTGACAACAACGTCGACCAGGCGCTGCGTGCGCTGAAGAAGAAGATGCAGCGCGAAGGCATCTTCCGGGAGATGAAGCTTCGTCGCAACTATGAGAAGCCGTCCGAGAAGCGCGCCCGCGAGCAGGCCGAGGCCGTGCGCCGCGCCCGCAAGATGCTGCGCAAGCGGCTCGAGCGCGAAGGCTTCTGACGGCACCTGGACCGCGGCCCGCCGCGGACGACAGAACGGATGGACCACACCGCCGGAGGCAATGCCTCGCGGCGGTTTTGTCATTGGCGGCGCATGAGTGCCGCCCTTTCACCGCGCCCGCCACGGGCCGAGCCGAGGTTACGGCACCGGAACCAGCTTGAAATCCACCGGCTTCCCGACCGGGACCGTCGCGTCGGGATCCAGCTTGCCCGTCAAGATGTCGCGGCGGAACACGGAAAAGCCGTCGCTGTCCTGGTTGCCGACGATCAGCCACCGGCCGCTCGGATCGATCAGGAATTCGCGCGGCGTCCTGCCGAGGCTCGGCTGGCGGCCGACCAGCCTCAGGCGCCCGCTGTCGGCGTCCACCGCATAGATCACGATCTCGTTCGCGTCGCCGCGATTGCTCGCATACAGGAACCGGCCGTCCGGCGACAGATGGAGAGCCGCGGCGCCCACCTTGCCCTTGAAGCCGGGTTCCGACATCGGCACGGTCTCGATATGCGCGAGGCGCCCGTCGCGATAGCCGTATACGCCGATTGACGCGTTCAGCTCGTTCGTCACATAGGCGAAGCGGCCGTTCGCGCTGAACACCAGATGGCGCGGGCCGGACCCCGCCGGCACCGGCGTATCGCGCGGATCGGCGGGAGTGAAGATCCGGCGGCCGCCATCCGGCGTGTAGCGGTACTCGAAGATCCGGTCCGCACCGAGATCCTGCACGAACAGGTACCGGCCGTCGGGCGAGAACACGGTCGAGTGCACATGCGCCCCGTCCTGCCGCCCCCTCACCGGGCCCGTGCCCTGGTGATGGACGGTCTGCACGGCAGCGCCGACCCGGCCGTCGGCCGCGAGCGGAAACACCGAGAAGCTGCCGCCGGGGTCCGAGGCGACCGAGTAGTTCGCGGCGACGAGATATCTGCCGTCGGGCGAGAGGCTCAGATAGCAGGGGTCGTTTCCTTCCGCCGACACGCGGTTCAGGAAGGTCAGCGTGCCCGTCTCCGCGTCGAATCCGAACGCGCTGATGCCGCCACGCCGGCTCGCAGGGCCGCTGTCGCCCGGCAGCTCGTTGACGGCGTAGACGATGCGGCCGTCCCGGCTCGGCACGAGATAGGACGGGTTCTCCGTCTTCGCCGACGAGACCGGCGTGACGCTGCCGGCGCTGCTGTCGAAGCGATAGACGTGGATGCCCTCGCTGCCGCCGCCCGTGTAGGTGCCGACGAGCAGGTTGTAGACGCCGCCGCCGGCGGGCGCGCCCGGTCCCTGAGTGCATGCGTTCACGGCGACAACCGACAGGATGAGGGAGAATCGCTTGATCCAGCGGCCCAGCTTAGGCGGAAACGGGCGCAGGTCGCCTGCGGATTGTGGAATGCGGTCGCGTTCGGACGTCATTCGGGCTGTCTCCTCTCCGGTTGGAGTGTCTCCGCGAAGATAGATGCTGCCGGCGTTTCGACCTGCGCCAGCACACATGATGTCATTCTCCGCACGGCTGATGTAGGAATCGTGCAGGCGCCGCCCGCAGGGCGGCCGCCGACAACGAAACCCGGGGGAAACATGCTCATCGGCGTGCCGAAGGAAATCAAAACCCACGAGTACCGTGTCGGCCTGACCCCGAGCTCCGTCCGCGAGCTGGTCCATCACGGTCACAGCGTCATCGTCGAAACCGGTGCCGGCGCCGGGATCGATTTCGGCGACGACCGGTACCGCGCCGCGGGGGCGGAGATCGTGCCCTCCGCCCAGGAGATCTTCGACCGCGCCGACATGGTGGTGAAGGTCAAGGAGCCGCAGCCGGACGAGTGCCGCATGCTGCGCCGTGGCCAAGTGCTGTTCACCTATCTGCATCTGGCGCCCGACCCGCGCCAGACCGAGCTCTTGATGAAGTCGGGCTCGGTGGCCATCGCCTACGAGACCGTCACCGATTCCCGCGGCGGCCTGCCGCTGCTGGCGCCGATGAGCGAGGTGGCCGGCCGCATGTCGATCCAGTGCGGCGCCCATTGCCTGGAGAAGATCCAGGGCGGCCGCGGCATGCTGCTGGGCGGCGTGCCCGGCGTGCCGGCGGCCAAGGTCGTCGTGCTGGGCGGCGGCGTGGTCGGCACCAATGCCGCGCGCATGGCGATGGGCCTGGAGGCCAGCGTCACCGTGATCGACAAGTCGCTGCAGCGGCTGAAGGAGCTGGACCTGCAGTTCGGGGCGGAGCTGAACACGGTCTACTCCACCGTCGACGCGATCGAGGAATACGTCACCGGGGCCGACCTGGTGATCGGCGCGGTGCTGGTGCCGGGCGCGGCGGCGCCGCGGCTGGTGACGCGCGCCATGATCGCGAAGATGAAGCCCGGCTCGGTCGTGGTCGACGTCGCCATCGACCAGGGCGGCTGCTTCGAGACCTCGAAGCCGACCACCCATGACGACCCGACCTATGTGGTCGACGGCGTGGTGCATTACTGCGTCGCCAACATGCCGGGCGGCGTGGCGCGGACCTCGACCGTGGCGCTGAACAACGCCACCCTGCCCTTCGCCCTGGCGCTGGCCGACAAGGGCTATCGCCGCGCCTGCCTCGACGACCCGCATCTGCGCGAGGGGCTGAACGTCCATTCCGGCCAGATCACCAACAAACCGGTGGCCGAGGCGCTGGGCCTGAACTACGTGCCGACCGAGGTGGTGCTGCGCACCGCGTGAAGAGCTAAACTCCGTAGGTTGGGTTCGCCTGGCGAACCCAACCTACGGCTCACCAGTTCGCCATCGACTCCCGCAGGATCCGCTCGAGATCGGCGGGCCCGACCGGCTTCGGCGCGCCGACCAGCAGCCGCTGCTGCTTCAGCGCGCCCTCGATCAGGGCCGGGATGTCGGCCTCGGCGTAGCCCAGCGCGGCGATGCCGCTCGGCGCCCCGACCTGCCGCATCAACGCGATCAGCGCCCGCGGCAGGCTGTCCGGCCCTGGATCGCTGACCGGCCGTCCGGTCAAAAGCTCCGCCGCCCGGATGTGCTTCTCCGGCGCCGCATCGTAGGTGAAGCGGAACGCCGCCGGCGAGGTGACGATCACCGAATAGCCATGCGGCACGAAGGCGTGGTCGCGGCTGTAGCCATCGGCATGGAAGGCGTGCTTCAGCCCGGCGATCGGATAGGCGCAGGCGTGCGGGATGTGCACCCCGGCGGTGCCGAAGCCGATCCCGGCCATGGTCGCGCCCAGCATCATCGTGCCGCGCGCCTCCAGGTCGTCGCCGTCGGCCACCGCCCGGGGCAGGAACCGGCCGCCGAACTCGATCGCCCGCAGCGACCAGATGTCGGCCACCGGGTTGCTGCCCTGATAGGGTGGGCGGTCGTCCGGGGTGGCCGGGCGGGGCCGCGCGTCGAACGGCTTGGAAATGTAGGATTCGACCGCATGGCAGACCACGTCGAGCCCGGCCGACGCGGTGACGCCGGCCGGGGTGGTGCGCGCCAGCTCCGGATCCACCAGCGCCAGGCTGGGGCGGATATGGCGGTGCGAGATCCCGGTCTTCAGCTTGAGCTCGGGGATGTCGAGGATGGCGACGGTCGTCGCTTCCGACCCCGAGCCCGAGGTGGTCGGCACCGCGACCAGCGGGAACAGCGGCCCCGGCGGCTTGCGCCCGCCGCCGATCGGCGGGTTGACATAGTCCATGATCGCGCCGCCATGGCGCTTGATCAGGTTGGCGACCTTGGCGGTGTCGATGGTCGACCCGCCACCCAGCGCGACGAAGCCGTCGACCTCCGCCGAAAGCGCGACCTCAGCGGCGAGTTCCAGCGACTCCAGCGTCGGCTCCACCGCGATGCCCTCGAACCGGGTCACGCCGACGTCGCTGCGCTGGATGATGGCGATCACCCGGTCGATCAGGCCGAACTCATGCAGCGCCGGGTCGGCGACCAGCAGCACCCGGGAGACGCCGAGGCGCTTCAGCTCCCAGCCCAGCTCCTCGACCGCGCCGGCGCCGAATTTCAGCGGCGCTGCCTCGATGGTGAAGATGCTTTCGAGGGATTCGGCCACGCCATCCTCCGCCATTCTCAGAGACCGTTTGGAAATGCGCTGGTGTGAGTCGGCTGGCGGTGGTTTCGAGAACCGGCGCGCAGCGGACGTTTGAGTCCGTGAGCACCGGAAGCGGAGAAACCGCCGCCAGACGGCCGCACCAGTAGCATTTCCAAACGGTCTCTCACAGCCGCTGCAGCGCCTGGTAGATGAGCTCGAAGAAACCGTCGGCGTCGATGTCGCGCAGCACGCGACAGTTCTTCGGCTTCGCGTCCGGGCGGCTCCATTTCGCGGCCATGTCCCACCAATCGACCACCGTCATGCCCAGCGTGTGCTCGCCCGCCAGCTCGACCGCCACATGGCAGTCTCGGCCGCCGAACAGCTGCGGCCGCAGCAGATAAGCGATGACGCAGGGGTCGTGCAGCGGGCCGCCGGCGGTGCCGTAGCGGTCCATGTCGAAGCGCTCGTAGAAGTCCAGCATGCCGACCACGCTCTTGGCCACCGGCGTGCCGAGCGCCGCCACCTTGTCCAGCCAGGCGCGGGAGATCAGCGCCTTGTGGGTGACGTCGAGCGGCACCATGGTCAGCTTGATGCCGCTGGTCAGCACCACATGGGCGGCATGCGGGTCGACATAGATGTTGAACTCGGCCGCCGGGGTGGTGTTGCCGCCCTCGAAGAAGCCGCCGCCCATGAACACGATCTCGCGGATCCGCGGCGCGATCTTCGGCTCGCGCACCAGCGCCGCGGCGATGTTGGTCAGGGGGCCGAGCGGGCACAGCGTGTAGGTGCCCTCCGGCGCCGCCATGATCGTGTCGACGATCCAGTCGACCGCGTGGCCGGGGACCGGCTTCGTGGTCGGATCAGGCAGGCCGGAGCCGTCGAGGCCGGTCTTGCCGTGCACCGCCTCGGCGGTGACCAGCGGCCGCACCAGCGGGCGGATCGATCCCTGGACCACCGGAATGTCGGTGCGCCCGGCCAGCTCGCACAGCTTCAGCGCATTGGCGGTGGTCAGCGACAGCGGCACGTTGCCGGCGACGGTGGTGAGGCCGGCGATCTCCAGCTCGGGCGAGCCCATCGCCAGCAGGATGGCGATGGCGTCGTCCTGGCCCGGATCGGTGTCGATGATGATGCGCCTGGTCTCCGCCATCGCGGCCTCCCCTTCGGAACTCTCTCGGGAGGCTGGCTAGCACCGCGGCGCGGCGCCGTATAGAGGCGGCTTATTCGGCGGCGAGGAGGACCGGCGCGTCGTCCTGCTCGCGGGTGGCCTCGTTCACCATCCGGCGGATCGAGGTGACGCATTTGCCGCAGCGCGGGGCACAGCCGAGCCCGGCGTAGACCTGCCCCGCGGTCTTCGCCCCTGAATCAACGGCACACCGGATCTGAGTGTCGTTCAGGGCGTTGCAGATGCAGATGTACATGCGTCGGCGGCTCCGGTGTGTCGCGCCGGATTTAGATGAGATTGCGAATGAGTGTCAATAGGCGCTCTATCCTGCCTGCGATTCCGCCCGTGCGGCGCGGAGGCGCACCGCGGTCAGGATGGCGAAGAACGGCCCGCCGACCGCCGCGCCGATCAGGATATAGGGGAACAGCCCGAACCAGGCCGCCGGCGCGAACAGGTACAACGCGTCGTCGAAGTCGAAGCCGAGGATGCCGACATAGGCCTTGGTCTCGACTGCGCCCGCCGCCTCCAGCCTGGTCGACAGGATCGAGGCCGCCAGCACCCCGGCGCTGGCCATGAGGCCCAGCAGCGGCCCGGCTTCGCCCAGCCAGCCGGTGCGCAGCCCGATGCCGATCGCCAGGAACATCAGCGCGTTGACCGCGAGGTCGCAGATCGTGTCGTAGAGATGGCCGAAGGGCGAGGAGCTGTTGCCGAGCCGCGCCAGCTCGCCATCCGCGCGGTCGAGCAGGCAGGAGACCAGCCAGATCACCCCGCCCCAGACGGTCCATTGCGCGTCGCCGACGGCGAAGGCGGCGCAGCTGGCGAGGCCGGTGACCAGGCGCGCCGTGGTCAGGTGGTTCGGCGTGACCCTTGTGCCGACCAGGGGCCGGACCATCATCCGGGTCAGGCGGTGGGTCCAGGAGGTGTGGGGCTGGGTGTAGATCGACATTCAGGCCTGCTCGCGTGCGACATCCGGCGTCCGCAGCAGGCGCCGGCCTTCGATGAGGTACCAGATCAACAGCGCCGGCGCATGCAGCAGCAGCTCGCGCAGGCGCTTGACCAGCGCCACCGACAAAGCGAGCTCCGGCGGCAGGCCGAACATCACGCCGAGCGCCAGGATGCTGCCGTCCTGGATGCCGAGCGCGCCCGGCACCAGGAAGGCGGCGGTGCGGACGGCCTGGCCGATGCTCTCCATCACCAGAGCCTCGGCGAAACCGATCTCGGCGCCCAGCACATGCAGCGCCAGCCAGATCTCGCCGGCGCCGAGCACCCAGGCGGTGAGGTGAAAGGCGGCCGCCCGGGCCATGGCGCCGCGGTCGCGATAGATCTTCAGCACCGTGTCGTGCAGGCCGGACAGCGAACCCAACGCCGGCCAGTCGAACTGCTGAGCGATGCGGCCGAGCAGATTCTCGAACAGCCGGAACATGCCCCAGCGCTGCGCCAGCACGAAGCCGATGCCCATCAGCACCGCCACGCCGAGGCCGAGCCCGGCCCAGCGCAGCGCGTCGCCGCCGCCGATCAGCAGCAGCACCACCAGGCCGATGGCGAAGAACAGGATCTGGGTCAGGAATTCGAGGGTGAGGTCGACCAGCATCCCGGCGCCGGCCGGGAGCGTGCCGGCGCCGTGCAGCGCCAGCACCCGGGCGCCCAGCACGTTGCCGCCGACCTGGGCCACCGGCAGCACCGCATTGGCCGACTCCCGCACCAGCCGCGCCCACAGGAAGATGCCCGGCCCGGCCGACCACAGCGGCCGCATCGCGGCGCGCCACGCCATCGCCGAGCACGCCATCGGCAGGAGGTGGAAGGCGACCACCAGCAGGATGCCGCCGCTGGCGCCGAGCAGCAGCCGCAGGACGGCGTCGACGTTCTGCGAGGCGACCAGAGCGATGATGCCGCACAGCCCGGCCAGCCCGACCAGCGCGGTGGCGAGCCTGATCGCATGCCGGTTCACGATGCGGCGCCGGTCCTGGCGGTCATGAGATCAAGGCGGCTCGACATGTCGGCTCCTCTCGGGCCGGCGGATTAAGGGGCGGGACCGGGTCCCTGTCAATCGATCGCAGGTCCCCGGCGGGGTGCCGGCAGACGGGCGTTCCCGAATCAGATTCGTTCAAACATCAGACCATTTGACATCCGGGGTCCCAAAATGCTGGCCTCGACCGCCCGTGCTGGATATGGTGCGGACAAAGTTTGCGCAGTGGAGGAAACATGGCTGGCGTTACGCTCCGTGGCATTCGTAAGTCGTTCGGCGACCTCGAGATCATCAAGGGCGTCGATCTCGACATCCGCGACCGCGAATTCGTCGTCTTCGTCGGTCCGTCGGGCTGCGGCAAGTCGACCCTGCTGCGGTTGATCGCCGGCCTCGAGGACATCAGCTCCGGCGACCTCGCCATCGACGGCCAGCGGGTCAACGACCTGCCGCCGGCCGAGCGCGGCATCGCGATGGTGTTCCAGAGCTACGCGCTCTACCCCCACATGACGGTCTACGAGAACATGGCCTTCGGCCTGAAGCTCGCCAAGACCAACAAGGCCGAGATCGAGCGCAAGGTCGGCGACGCCGCCCGCATCCTGCAGCTCGAGCACCTGCTGAAGCGCAAGCCGAAGGAGCTGTCGGGCGGCCAGCGCCAGCGCGTCGCCATCGGCCGCGCCATCGTGCGCAACCCGAAGGTGTTCCTGTTCGACGAGCCGCTGTCGAACCTGGACGCGGCGCTGCGCGTGCAGATGCGGATCGAGATCGCCCGCCTGCACAACGACCTGAACGCCACCATGGTCTACGTCACCCACGACCAGGTCGAGGCGATGACGCTGGCCGACAAGATCGTGGTGCTGAGCGCCGGCCGGATCGAGCAGGTGGGCTCGCCGCTCGAGCTGTACCACCACCCGGACAACCTCTTCGTCGCCGGCTTCATCGGCAGCCCGAAGATGAACTTCATCGAGACCGAGGTCACCGCGTCGAACGGCGCCACCGCGACGGTGGGGCTGCCGGGCGGCGGCTCGGTCACCGTGCCGGTGCAGCCGGGCCGGGCCAAGGCCGGCGACAAGGTCACGCTCGGCGTCCGGCCGGAGCACATGAACGAGCACGGCACCGGCGCCGCCACCATTCCCGGCCAGGTTCTGGTGGTCGAGCGGCTGGGCGGCGAGACCTATCTCTACGTCAAGACCGAGGTCGGCATGCTGACGGTGCAGGCCGGCGGCGACAGCCGGGTCAAGACCAACGACCAGATCCAGATCGGCTTCTCGGCCGACACCTGCCACCTGTTCGACGCCCAGGGCCAGGCGCTGCAGCGGGCGGAGCGGCACCCGATGGCCGATATCGGCCGCGAGCCGGCGATGGCCCACTGATGCTGACGGCCAGGGTCCTCAAGATCCTGGCCACAGCCGGTGTCGCTCTGTTCTTCACCCTGGTCGCGGTCGGCAACCTGATCGACTACGGCTCCAACTTCGCCTTCGTCCGGCATGTGCTGGCGATGGACACGACCTTCCGATCGCCCGCCCTGATGTGGCGGGCGATCGACGTTCCAGGGGCTGCCCACGCGGCCTATGCCCTGATCATCGCCTGGGAGGTCGCCACCGCGCTGGTCTGCTGGGCCGGCACCGTGCGCATGGCGGCGCGCTGGGACGCACCCACCGCCATCTTCGCCCGGGCCAAGGCGGTGGCGCTGGCCGGCGTCGGCATGGGCTTCCTGCTCTACGCCTTCGGCTTCGTCGTCATCGGCGGCGAGTGGTTCGCGATGTGGCAGTCGCAGGAGTGGAACGGCCAGCCCGCCGCCCACCTGTTCCTGACCGTCACCGGCATCGTCCTCCTGTTCCTGAATCAGCGGGACGAGGAGCTGCCGTACGATCTGTGATCGGCACAGGAGACTCTTTGACCGCCCGCCGCGATCGGGTACAGGTTCTTGACCCGTTCGCAGCACCGATGCCGTCCATGAGTCCCTCCCCCCTCCGACGCGGCGATAGATCGCCCCCCCCGGCGCGGCATGAGCGATGACCATCCCCTCCCCGCGGCCGGGCCGGACCCGGTCGCGCTGAAGCTGGCGGATGAGCGCATCGCCGATGCGGTCGACCCGTCGATCGGCCTGAACGCGCTGCGCATCGAGGACCTGCCGATCATCGCCCGCTGGCTGGAGCGGCCGCATGTGATGCGCTGGTGGGGCGACCCGGAGGAGGAGCTGGCGCAGATCGCCGCCCATCTGGTCGAATCGAACATCGCGCCGTTCCTGGCCTGCGAGGGCAGCCGGCCGATCGGCTACATGCATGTCTACCATGCCAACCCGGACAGCTACTGGGCGGCGCACCAGCTGCCGCGCCAGACCTTCGGCATCGACCTGTTCCTGGGCGAGACCGATGTGATCGGCCGCGGCATGGGCACCCGGCTGATCAAGCTGGTGCTGCGCCGCCTGCTGGCCCTACCGGAGACGGCGCGGATCCAGGTCGACCCGGCCCCGGCCAACGCCGCCGCGATCCGCGCCTATGAGAAGGCCGGATTCCAGCGTCGGGGACCGATCGACACGCCGGACGGCGCCGCGCTGTACATGACGATCGACCGCGAGGGCTGAGCCGGGCATGCCGGATCTGGGCGACGTCGTCGGCGGCATCGCCGACGCCATGGCGCGGGAGCAACGGCGTGGCGAGGTCGCGACCTATATCCCGGAGCTGGCGAAGGTCGATGCCGGCCGGTTCGGCATCGCGGTCGCCACCCTCGACGGCGGCGTCCACTGCGCCGGCGACGCCGAGATGCCGTTCTCGATCCAGAGCGTCTCCAAGGTCTTCACCCTGACGCTGGCGCTCGGCGCCATCGGCGACGCGCTGTGGCGGCGGGTGGGACGCGAGCCGTCGGGCAACGCCTTCAACTCGATCGTCCAGCTCGAGCACGAGCAGGGCGTGCCGCGGAACCCCTTCATCAATGCCGGCGCGCTGGTGGTGACCGACGTGGTCCTGGCCGGGCACCAGCCGCGCGAGGCGATCGGGTCGATCCTGCGCTTCGTCCGCTGGCTGGCGGACGACGAGGGCATCGCCATCGACGAAAAGGTGGCGCGGTCCGAGGCCGGCGCCGCCTACCGCAACATGGCGCTGGCCGCCTATATGAAGTCCTTCGGCAACCTGCTGCATCCGGTGGAGCTGACGCTCGGCGTCTATGTCCATCAATGCGCCATCGCCATGACCTGCCGGCAGCTGGCCACCGCCGGCCGCTTCCTGGCCGATGGCGGCGGGCGCCTGTCGACCGGGCACCGCGTGGTGTCGCCGGAGCGGGCGCGCCGGATCAACGCCCTGATGCTGACCTGCGGCCATTACGACGGCTCGGGCGACTTCGCCTTCCGCGTCGGCCTGCCGGGCAAGAGCGGCGTCGGCGGCGGCATCCTGGCGATCGTGCCGGGTCGAGCCTCGGTCGCTGTCTGGTCGCCCGGGCTGAACCAGCACGGCAACTCGCTGCTCGGCACCCTGGCGCTGGAACGGCTGGCCAAGGCGATGGGCTGGTCCGTGTTCGGCCCGTGAGCCGATGCAACGGCGCCTGCCTCAGCCCGCATCGGCGAATGGCGCCCATGCCGCGGGCGGTGCTGGCGCGCTTCGCTCCGCTCGGGCATCGTGCCCGCCTCCCGACGACGGAATGGACACACCGATGCTGATGCAGCGAAGCTATGCCGCCTTCCTGTTCGACATGGACGGCGCCCTGATCGACAGCATCGCCTCGGCCGTCCGCGTCTGGACCCGCTGGGCCGAGCGGCATGGGCTCGACCCCGCGGCGGTGGTCGAGACGATGCACGGCGTGCGCGCGGTCGAGACCATCCGCCGCTGGGGCGTGCCGGATGTGGAGCGCGAGGCCGCCGAGCTGACCCGGGCCGAGATCGACGATGTCGACGGCGTGGTCGCGATCGCCGGGGTGGAGCGGTTCCTGCGCGCCCTGCCGCCGGACCGCTGGGCGATCGTCACCTCGGCGCCGCGGGCGCTGGCGGCCAAGCGCCTCGCCGCCGCCGGCCTGGTCCCGCCCGCGGTGCTGGTCACCGCCGAGGATGTCGCCCGCGGCAAGCCGGCGCCGGATGGCTTCCTGGCCGCGGCGGAGCGGCTGGGCGTCGCCGCCGAGGACTGCCTGGTCTGGGAGGACGCGCCGGCCGGCATCGCCTCGGCCGAGGCGTCGGGCGCCTCCGTCATGGTCGTCGGCGCCACCCACGCCCATCCGATGGCAACGCGGCATCCGGTGATCGCCGACTACGAGGACCTCGCCGTCACGGTCAACGGCGCGGGCCGGCTGGTGCTCGGCCTGCAGGCGGATCCGAGCCATCCATAGGGCGGAACGTCGCGTGGCCGGGCCTCCCCCGGGCGAGGGGCCGGACGGCGGCATGCCTCGCATGCGTCAGGCCACCCTCGGCCGCGGCCCGGCCAGGGCCTCCGCCGCGACGGGGATGCTCGTCTCGCGCTGTGCCCGGAGATGGTCGGCAAGGCGCAGCGCCAGGGCGGTGATGGTGAGCGTCGGCATATCGTTGCCGCCCGTCGGAAACACCGAGCTGCCGGCCACATAGAGATTGCTCAGGCCGTGCACGCGGCAATCCGTGCCGACCACGCCGAGCCGCGGACTGGGGTGCATCCGGGTCGTTCCCATATGGTGCCAGGCCCAGGTGACGGCGTTGCGCCACCTGTCCTCGGCGATCTCGTCGCCGGCGATCTCGACTGAACCGAGCCCGGCGGCCTCGATCTCCCGCTTCAGCAGCGAGAGCATGCGCAGATGCGTGCGCCGCTCCAGCTCACCGACCCGCCAGTGCAGACGGACCTGATTGAAGCCGAAGCGATCCTTCCTCTCGGACAGGGTGACCCGGCTTTCGGGATCGGGAACCGGCTCGAGCACGCTGATCGGTATGAGATGCCTCGGTGGGGGCGCGATCATGCCGCCGCTGCGCAGCAGGGCGCGCGCCACGCTCGGCGCGCCCGCCACGACGCTCAGCGCGGCCCGGCCGCCGATCGCCAGCGATCGGTGCTGCAGCGCATCCCGGATGCGCCGGGCCCCGTCCACCGCCGGGTGCTCGTCCTCGGGGTAGCAGGCGAACAGATAGGTCCGGCACTGCAGCAGCCCTTCTGCCCGCTGTATCTGCTCCGACAACCCGAAATATGCGCTGGCGGAGATGCCGTCGACGGCGAGCCGCGGATTGTGAAAGCTGTAGCGCACGTCATGGAAGAGGCGCCGCCCGTATGGATCGCGCAGCGTGATCCGGCCGAGCGGAATCCGCGGATGGTCCATGAAATAGCGTCCGACCAGATCGTGGCCGTTGCCGAGGCCGGCGGGCTGGACGTCGTTCGACAGCAGCATCAGCCGCGCATTCTCGATCCCGCCGGCCGCCAGGATCACTTCCCGGCCGCTGACGAAGATCTTCCTTCCGCCTTCGGTCCGGATGCGGACGCCTTCGGCCCGGGTCCCCGACCGGTCGACCGCCACGCCGACCGCATTGGCGTGCAGCAGCAGCCTGATCGACGACGACCGCTCCAGCTCCGGCCGGAAAATGCGTCCGAGGCGCGCCGGCGGGCTGAAATGGGCGATCCGCGTCTCGATCGCCCCCGACGGCAAGGGCAGGTTCCGGACCCGCCGGGAGAGCCGGTCAAGCCAGAAGCCGGGATCGTCGGGCAGGTGCCCGACCTGCAGCAGGTCGCGGGCCCGCCGATAGGCGTCCGACAGGTCGGCCAGGGCAAATGGCCATCCGCTGCCGTCCACCCAGGATCGAGTATCGAAGTCGATCGGCGAGAAGGGCCTGCACCAGCCACCCCAGCAATTCGAGCTGCCGCCGACATGGCGGCTGCGGGTATTCACCAGGTCGTACGGGATCCCTGTCGACTCCCCCTCATAGAGGGATTGCGACTCCTGGTCCCGGGTCCAGCCCCCGCCCTCGATGACACAGGTCGATAGTCCCACCCGGGCGAATTCCCGGGCCAGGGCGATGCCCGCGACACCGGCGCCGACGATGCAGATCTCGGCATCGATCCTCAGGCCGTCAGGCACGCCACGCGCATCGATGATCATGCAGCACCTTCACTTGACCGCGACACGCCGACGGGCTCCCGGGGCCGGAACGCCCCTCTGCGGGGTTCACGGCACCAGGATTTCACGACGTCCCGAAATAAAGGAATGCTGTCCGTGGGCGTATCGCCACAAGAGGTATGCCGGTCGTCTGCGAGGCTAAGCCGAGCCTGGAACTCTCCCTTTGTTCAACAGGACTTACGCAATGCCGCACACCCGATCGCCACCCGGCTGATCCGTCGGTTGATAGGATCATCATCTTGGTCGAGGGTGTTTGCGCCCTCCATGTCCGCATGAGCGCTAGGAGGAACGAACCTCAATGCCACGGTCGTCGTCATCGTACGGCGCTGGACGGCATTCCCGGCACGGCGTCACCGTCCATGGCGTCTCGGCCGGGCCTTGACCTGCAGCTCGGCCTGCTTCTCGGCCGACCGGGCGATCTCGCGGAAGGCCTGGTCGCGGCCGGGCCAGTACTGCTGCGGCCATGCCTGGCCGCGCACGCCGTACCAGGCCTCGGCCTGGCGGACGAAGGTCGGGTTCCACAGATGCGGCCGGCCGAGCGCGACGAGGTCGGCCCGGCGGGTGTGCAGGATGGTGTTGATCTGCCCCGGCTCGGTGATCGCGCCGACCGCCATGGTCGCCAGCTTCGGCACGTTGCGGATCGCCTCGGCGAACTGGACCTGGAACATGCGGCCATAGACCGGCTTCTGGTCCGGCACGGTCTGGCCGGCGGAGACGTCGATCAGGTCGCAGCCGGCGTCGCGGAAAGCCTCGGCGATGGCGAAGACCTGGTCCTCGCCGATGCCCCCCTCCGCCCAGTCGGTGGCGGAGATGCGCACCGACATCGGCCGATCCTCGGGCCAGACCTCCCGCATCGCCCGGAACACCTCCAGCGGATAGCGCAGCCGGTTCTCGGCCGTCCCGCCATACGCGTCCGTCCGCCGGTTGGTCAGCGGCGACAGGAACGAGGCCAGCAGGTAGCCATGGGCGCAGTGCAGCTCGAGATGGTCGAAGCCCGCGCGCGCGGCCCGCGCGGTGGCCTGCACGAAATCGGCCTTGATCCGGTCCATCCCGGCGCGGTCGATCTCCGCCGGCACCGGGCTGACGCCCTCGATCCAGGGCAAGGGCGAGGCCGAGACCACCGGCCAGTTGCCGGCCGGATCGGCGATCGGATGGTCCGCCTTCTCCCAGCCCAGCTGGGTCGACCCCTTGCGCCCGGAATGGCCGAGCTGCATGGCGATCTTCGTATCGCCGTGGCCGTGCACGAAATCGACCAGCCGTTTCCACTGCGCCTCATGCGCGTCGGTCCACAGCCCGGCGCAGCCCAGGCTGATCCGGGCGTCCGGCGACGGGCAGGTCATCTCGACGAACATCAGCCCCATGCCGCCGAGGGCGTGCGAGGCGTAGTGCACGAAGTGCCAATCGGTCAGGTTGCCGTCGCGGTCGGCGGAATACTGCGCCATCGGCGACATCACCACCCGGTTCTTCAGCTCCATGCCGCGCAGCCGGAAGCGGGTGAACATCGGCGTCGGCCGGCTGGCGCGATAGTCGTCGCCGGTCTCGCGGAACAAGCGCTCATAGAACGCGTCGTCGGCCCGGCGCACGAACTCCGGGTCGCGGATGCGGAGATTGTCGTAGGTGATCGACTTGGCCCGGCACATCACCACCATGGCGAACTGCATCGGGTCCATGTCGAAGGACCGGTTCATGTGCTCGAACCAGGCCAGCGACACGTCGGCATTGTGCTGGGTGACCTGGCAGGGCGTGCGGCGGGCCTTGTCATAGGCGGCGAAGGCGGCCTCCACATTCGTCTCGGCTTGCGCCACCACCGCGTCCGACAGGGCGATGGCGCATTCCATCGCCAGCTTGGTGCCGGACCCGATCGAGAAATGCGCCGAGGCCTTGGCGTCGCCCAGCAGCACGATGTTCTTGTGCCACCAGCGCCCGCAGAAGATCCGCGGGAAGCGCCGCCACATCGACCGGTTCAGCAGCAGCGGATGCCCTTCCAGCTCCTCGGTGAAGATCGCCGCCAGCTTCTCCCGCGAGCCCTCCTCGTCGGCCTCGGTGAAGCCGTGGCCCTGCCAGCAGGCCTCGTCCATCTCGAACACCCAGGTCGAGCGGTCCGCCTCATACTGATAGGTGTGGGCACAGATCACGCCGTGTTCGGTCTGGCGGAAGAAGTAGTTGAACTCGCCCATCGGCCGGGTCGAGCCCATCCAGCAGAAGCGGTTGGCCTTGATCGAGACCTCGGGCCGGAAGGCGTCGCGGAAATGCTCGCGGATCGGCGAGTTGATGCCGTCGGCGGCGACGATGACGTCCGAATCGGCGAAGCGCTGCTCGAGCGCCGCCGGGTCGACCCGCTCGGAGAAGGACAGCTCGACCCCGACCTCGCGGCAGCGCTCCTGCAGGATCTGCAGCAGCGTCATCCGCGACATGCCGCAGAAGCCGTTGCCGGCGCAGCGGATGCTCTCGCCCCGGTAGTGGATGGCGACATCGTCCCAGTAGGCGAAGCGGTCGCGGATCCGCTCATAGGACTCCGGGTCGCGCGACAGGAACTCCTCCAGCGTGTCGTCGGAGAAGACGACGCCGAAGCCGAAGGTGTCGTCGGCGCGGTTCTGCTCATGCACCGCGACGTGCCAGCCCGGCCGCGCCTTCTTGGTCAGCAGCGCGAAGTACAGGCCGCCCGGACCGCCGCCGATGACCGTGATCCGCATCCCGTCTCTCCCGTCCCGGGCCGGACGCGCGCTCCTCCGGCCACGTCCAGCGAGAGTACGGCGAATTGCTTTAGGCTTAAAGTATTATCCGCTCGCGGTCAGGCCGGCGGTGCGAAGGGCTGCGCGATCGCCTGGAACGCCGGCAGCTGCTCCAGCCGGGCCGCGTCGGCGGCCAGCGCGGGGATCGCCGCCGCCGGGACCAGGCCGGGATGGGCCTCGGCCAGGAAGCGCAGCACCACGGCGACGGCGATGTCGGCATGGCCGAGCCGGCCGCCGAACCAATGCTCGCCGGGCCGGCCGGCGCGGTCGGCCTCGAGGATGGCGAGAGTGTCGGCGATCTGCCCCCGGCAGCGCGAGACCCAGACCTCGGACACCTCGCGATGCAGCCGCTGCTCGTAGAACAGGCTGACCGCCTTCTCCGCCGCCCCCATCGCCAGCGCCGCGACCTTCATCGCCCGGCGCCGGTCCGGCTCGATGCGCGGGTACAGCGCGCGCTCGGCCGGCACCAGGCTGTCGAGATGGTCGAGGATGCAGTGGCTCTCGATCAGCGTGTCGCCGTCGTCCAGCACCAGCGTCGGCACGCGGGTCAGCGGGTTGTAGGGCCGGATCTTCTCCGGGTCGCCGAAGACGGACCATGGCCGGTGCTCGAACGGCAGGCCGTACAGCGTCAGGGCGATGCCGACGCGGCGGACGAAGGGCGAATCGAATTGGCCGATCAGGATCATGGGCCGCAGGATCGGCCGGAGCCGGCAGCGCTGTAAAGGCACCAGGGGGTTGCCATCGCGCCCGGCCCGGCCTTCACTTCCTCAGCAGCGAGGGGGAGGACAGCGCCATGCCCGTCACCGGCCGATGCTTCTGCGGCGCCGTCCGCTTCCGCTTCGACCAGCCGCCCATCGTCGCGCGCGCCTGCTGGTGCCGCGACTGCCAGTACCTGTCCTCCGGCAACGCCTCGATCGGCGTGATCTTCCGGACCGACGGCTTCACCGTGATCGGCGAGACCGGCGAATATCTCAGCCGGGCGGACAGCGGCGCGACGATGCGCCGCCGCTTCTGCCCGGCCTGCGGCACGCCCCTGTTCAGCGAGGCGCTGGAGGAGCCCGATTACATGGTGGTGCGGGCCGGCGCCCTGGACGACCCGGAGATCGCCCGCCCGGCGAGCGTGATCTGGACCGCCTCGGCCCCGAGCTGGGGCCATGTCGACCCGGCCCTCCCGTCCAGCCCGCGCCAGCCGGGGCCGGTGTCCGCTTCGTAGGCAGGTTGAGGCCAGGTTCGACGGCTTACGATAGCCAGGGATTGAACGTGGGCACCCCGGTGGGATCGAAATCAGTCGTGTTCCGGGTCGCGACAGTGAGCCCGTGGACCAAGGCGGTCGCGGCGATGAGCCCGTCGCGGATGGGCCGAGGGTCGGGGACGTGAATCGCCGCGCTGCGGCGGGCCACGGTGACGTCCACCGGAAGAATCCGATCGGCGAAGGACGTCAGAACCTGATTCTCCAGCCAGCCGCGCAGAGTGGCACCCTGCCTGGGGTCGCGGCGCTCCGCCAGCATGACTCCGATCTCGATCTCCTCGATGGTGATCGCTGAGAGGAAAAGGCCAGGGAGCGGGACGGACCTGGCCCAGGCGGCGACGTTGGGGTCGGCTTGCCGGCGGCGCAGTTCCGAGACGACGCTGGTGTCGAGCAGGAACATCAGAGGTCGGCCGGCCGGGCGGGATCGCGCCTCGGCGGGATCTCCAGCTCCGCCTCCTCGTCCATCGCCAGCAGATCGACGATGGTCGCGCCTCCGCCGGCCAGGCGTTGGTAGTCCTCGATGGTGAGCAGGACATGGGCCGGCCGGCCACGGTCGGTGATGAAGACCGGCCCGTTCTCGGCCGCCCGTTTCGCCCGGCTGGCATCCTGGTTGAATTCGCGGCTGGACAGGGTCGTGATGCTCATCGGCACCTCCAATGTAGGTATGTTACTACATATAGGAGGATACGAAAAGTGCGCCATCCAAGTTTGGTGTTACGCCGGAAGCTGAGCAAACACCACCCCCGCCACCGCGCATCCCGCGAGCGTCGGGATCATCCCGACCTTGAACCGCAGCATCGCGATCAGCGCGGCCACCGCGAGGACCGCCGCCCGCCAGTCGATGCTCGCCAGCACCGGCAAATCGGGGCCGACGCCGAGGATGTCGAAGCCCCGCACCTCGCGGAACACGACATGCAGCGCGAACCACAGCGCCAGGTTCAGCACCACCCCGACCACCGCGGCGGTGATCGCCGACAGCGCCGCCGAGACCGCCCGGTTGCCGCGCAGTGCCTCGACATAGGGCGCGCCGAGGAAGATCCACAGGAAGCACGGCGCGAAGGTGACCCAGACGGTCAGCAGCGCCCCGAGGCCCCCGGCGAGCAGCGGGTCGAGGCCGCCGGGCGCCCGGTGCGCGGCGAGGAAGCCGACGAACTGCAGCACCAGGATCAGCGGCCCGGGCGTGGTCTCGGCCAGGCCGAGGCCGTCGGCCATCTCGCCGGGTGCGAGCCAGCCAAAGCCGTCGACCGCGGCCTGGGCGACATAGGCCAGCACCGCATAGGCGCCGCCGAAGGTGACCACGGCCATCAGGCTGAAGAAGCCGCCGATCTGGGTCCAGATCGCGGACGGCCCTGCCACCAGCCACAGTAGCAGGACCGGCCCGAGCCAGACCGGCAGCCACAGCGCCAGGATTCCGGCGGCCCGTCGCCAGGACGGGTCGGCATGGCCGAGCTCGCCGCGTTCGAACATCCGGTCGACCACGCCCCCGGCGTCGGCCGCGGCACCCCCGCCGTGTCCGGCGGAGGCGAACAGCCCGGGCGCCCGGCGGCTGCCGATCCAGCCGCACATCCCGGCGGCGAGCACGATCAGCGGAAACGGCACATGGAAGGCGTAAATGCCGATGAAGGCCGCGGCGGCGATCGCGACCAGGGCGCGGGTCTTCAGCGCCCGCTTGCCGATCCGCAGCACCGCCTCGACCACGACGGCGAGCACGGCCGCCTTCACGCCCAGAAACAGGGCATCGACCAGCGCGACCTGGCGAGTGAGGGCGTAGAGGATGCTGAGGCCCAGCATGACGGCGGTGCCGGGCAGGATGAACAGGATCCCGGCCACCAGGCCGCCGGCCGTGCGATGCAGCAGCCAGCCGATATAGATCGCCAGCTGCTGCGCCTCCGGCCCGGGCAGCAGCATGCAGTAGTTGAGCGCGTGCAGGAATCGCTGCTCGCCGATCCAGCGGCGCTCCTCGACCAGTTCCTTGTGCATCAGCGCGATCTGCCCGGCCGGGCCGCCGAAGCTGAGCAGCCCGATCCTCGCCCAGACCCTGGCCGCCTCGGCGAAGCTCGGGACGGCCGGCGCGGCGGGCGCGGCCTTGTCGGCGGCGGTGATCGTCATGGCCCTGCCCTCACGCCGGCTTCGAGGGCCAGTTGTGCGTCTCCTCGGTCGCGTCCCGGCACCAGCGGTAGAAGGCGTCGTACAGCGCCAGCCCCGCCGCGAGCTGATCCAGGTCGTCGCGATGCATGCGCGACAGGCCGAGCGAGGCGGCCAGAAGGCCGGCCGCCTGCGGCGCGAGGTCGAGCCGCGCCGTGTCGGCACCGCGCACGATGGTGGCGAGCCGGTCGAGCGCCCCCGAGGCCAGCCCGAGCTCCTCGATCATGGTGTCGAAGGTGCAGCGCTCGCCGCGATGGCTCCAGAACACGCCGTCGATGTCGAAGGGCGTGGCCTGGAAGCGGTCGGCGACCGCCGGCACCTCGGCGGCCGCGACGAACAGGACCACGGCGTTCGGATCGACGAAGCGGCGGATCAGCCAGGGGCAGGCGATGCGGTCGACCTTGGGCCGGGCGCGGGTGACCCAGACGGTCCGCCCGGCCTCGTCCCGCGGCGGCAGCCGGCCGGTCTCGACCAGCAGCCCGCCGGCATCCCGCCAGGCCTCGAAGCCGCCCTCCAGGCTTTCGGCCCTGGCTCCCTCGTGCAGCAGCCAGGCGGTGACGCCCTGGCTGAGCTTCATCCCTCTCTGGCAGACCACGACGACCTTGTGGCCGGCCAGGTCCCTCGCCCAGGCCGCGACCGATCGGAAGTCGCGGCGCTGCGCGGCCGGCAGCAGGCGGGGATCGGCCTCGAAATCCTCGGCCGTGCGGACGTCGACGATCGTCGGCGCGCCGGGCAGGCCGACGAGACGGGTCAGTTGCGGAACGGTGATCTCGGTGTTCGACGGCATGGCGTCCATCCTCGATGAGGACCATGGACGCGATCTTTGGGCTGCCGCCTCACGGGGTAGTCGCGAATGACCCCTTGCGCTGACTATACGCGCACAGCCGCGGCACCGGCAAGGACAGGCGATGCGCGGATTGCCGATCGGTACGGCTTCAGGTCCTGCAGAGACGCGACGTCATCGCGCCGCCGGTCCGAGGACCGCGGCCAGCACATCGGCCAGGCCGCGGCCGGCGCCGCCGTCCTCGTCGAGGCGCGGATTGTAGATGGCGACCTCGAGGCCGATCGCCTTGCCGCTCGCCAGGGCGATGCGGAGCGCGGCCCCGAGCTCGTCCCATGACAGGCCGCCCGGCACGCGGAAATCGACCGCCGGCATGATGGCGTCGTCGAGGCAGTCGGCGTCGAGATGGATGAAGAAGCCGTCCAGCTCCGGCCGCGTCAGGTGCTCGACCGCCGCGCGGGCGGCGTTCTCCACCCCCATGCGGCGCACGGCGGGAAGATCGCAGGCGCGCAGCTCCGGCGGCAGGGGCTGGCTGCCGAATTCGGCCTGGTCCTCGTGATCGCGGAAGGCGAAGGCGACGGCGTCCTCGGCCCGGACCAGCGGGGAGCGGCCCTCGAGGTCGGTCAGAAGCGCCGGCCCGTGCCCGGTGGCGAAGGCCAGGTCCATGGACGCGCCCTCGCCGTTGGGCTCCGCCTCAGGCTGGAAGAAGTCGGCATTGCCGTCGATGAAGAGCAGGCCATGGCGGCCGCGCCGCCGCAGCGCGAGCATCGGGCCCAAGAGGATCGTGCAGTCGCCGCCCAGCACCACCGGGAACTCGCCCGCGTCCAGCGCCGCCTCCACCGCGTCGGCGAGCCTGGGCGACCATGCCGCGATGGCCTTGGCGTTCAGGGTCCGGGTCTCGGGGTCGGGCACCGGATCCTTCGGCGGCACGGCCAACCGCCCGGCGCGGCGCGCCAGGATGCGCTCCGCCAGGCCCAGCGCGAGGAGCCGGTCGGGCAGGCCCTCCACGCCGTCGGTCGCCAGACCCAACGTGGACGGCGCTTCGAGGATCGCATGGCGGCGGGTCGGCATCGGCGGGCTCCAGCCGTTGTGGGCTGGAACAGCCGCGACGGCGGGATGGTTCCTCGGGCGGGACCCTCGCCGCAGAGAACCGTCATGGCGAGCCCGCAGGGGCGTGGCCATCCAGCGTCTCCGGCCCCTGGCATTGCGATGACCGTTCAATCGGGGTGCGGTTTCGCTTGACTCTATGTTCCCGTTATGTTCTCATATAGACATGGTCGATGCCGCGATCAATGCCGGGACTCCCTCCGCCGCCTCGCCGGCCGCGGACGAGGCCGACGCAGCGATGCTGTCCCGCATGGCCGCTCTCGCCGAGGCGCTGGCTGCGGGCTTCCAGGCTCAAGGACTCGCCGCCCTCAAGGCCGGCGATCTCGACCGCGCCGGCAAGGCCGAGGCCGGCTTCAACAGCCTGTTCCTCGGCATCCGCCGCGCCATTGCGCTGAAGGCCAGGCTGCGCCAGCAGCGCGAGGCGGCGCAGCGCAAGGCTGAGGCCCACCGGGACCGGCGGCAGGACGAGAAGGACCATCGGCGCCAAGCCGTCGCCGAGCGCGTCTGCCGCGCCATCGCCGCGGGCAAGCCCGAGGCCAGGGAACGCCTGACCACCGGGCTCTGGGAAAAGCTGACCGAGAACGAGCGCATCGACGCCGACCTCGCCGACACCGCCCTGCCGATCCAAACCCTGATCCTGCGCCTCGGCCGCGACATCGGCCTCTCCCGCCGCGCCCTCGCCGCCGGCCTCGCCGCGGCCAAGGCCGATCCGGCCGCCGCCGGCCCGAAGGCATGGGACGGCGGCCTCGCACCGCCCGGCTACAACGCCGGCGACTGGATCTCGGACGAGGCCATCACCGAATCCGCATCCTATTGCTGCATCGCCGCCGCCGATCTAGGCCTCCCGGGGGACGCCTCCTACCTGGCCAGGGTCGACACCGGCGAGGTCTTCGACGACGACGACAACGTCATCATGAAGCTGCCCGTCCCCGACGAGCCTTGGCGGGCCGGTGCCAGCGACGCCCTCGTCAGGTCTGCCCGGGCTATGGCAGCCGAACGCGCCGTGCCGCCCGACCCCCGGCCACCGCCGGACGACCCGGACGAAGCCGAATTCCAGCGCCAGGCGGCCTATGCCAAGCGGCACGGCATCACGCTGCTCAGGCCGCCCGCCCTGGCACGGCGCCTGGGCCTGCCCGAGCAAGAGCCGGCCGACGGCGGCTCCGGGAACCGGAGCGCGGCGGACAAGAGGTCGTGAGCACCCGGACGCTCCGGGGACGCCGCCAAGCGACCGCGCCGGGCGCGGTTTTCAAACGGTCTCCGGGCGGAGTGCCGCCCTTGCGCGCAGCAGGTCATGCCGGCGATCGGCGCGGCATGCGGCCCGAAGCCGCTCCGACGACACGAGAGAGCCCGGCCTCCCGGGAAGCCGGGCTCGTCGTCAGGGCCGCATCGGCCGGCTCAGGCTTCGCCGACCGTGTCCAGGATCGCGGCGGAGACCGCCTCGCTGGCGCTCTTGCCGCCCCAGAGGATGAACTGGAAGGCCGGGTAGAAGCGCTCGCATTCGGTCAGCGCGATGTCGACCAGGTCCTCGAGCTGCTCCTGGCTCGCCGCCTGGGCGCCGCGCAGCAGCGTGGTGTGCCGGAACATCGGCGTCAGCTCCTCGGAGTCGACGTCGAAATGGCCCAGCCACATCCGCTCGTTGATGATTCCCAGCAGCTCCGCCACGTCGCGGCGCTTCTTCTCCGGCACCTTCAGGTCGAACTGGCAGGAGAACTGCATGGCGCTGATCTCCTCCTGCCAGAAGAAGAACAGGCGATAGCTGCACCACCGGCCGGCGACCTCGGCCAGCATCTCCTCGTTGCTGGCCCGCTCGAAACTCCAATCATTGGCGCCGATGATTTCCTCGAGCGTGTCGAGGGGGTTTTGGGTGAAGGCGGCTTCCTCGAAGGTCTGGGACGCTGTGGTCATGATCCTCCGCTCCCGTACCGCGGCGAGGCACATCTATGGCGCTCGCATGCGGCCAATACCCAATGTGTAGTGGTGTTAACCATTACAGCCTTTCCAAGACAACGGTCGCACAAGGGCTTGTTGGGCGCAACCGATATGCACCGCCGTCACGACAAAAGTTGTGGATGATTTGTGACGAAATTCAGTCCACCGCCTTGGTACGAACCCTGCGGCCCTTCGGCGCAGGGGCGGCCGACGAAGGGGCGGCCTTGGCCTTGCGGGCGGGCTTGGCCGCCGCGGCCGTGCGCTTGGTGGCCGGGCGCTTCGCCGCCGCGGGCTTCGCCTCCACGGCCGGCTTCGGCGCGGCTTCCAGCGCCGCCACGCGGGCGGCCAGCAGCTCCTGCTCCTCGCGCGCCCGCTGCGCCAGGGCGCGGACGATCTCGAACTCCTCGCGGGTGACCACGTCGAGCCTCGACAGGATGTGCTCGAACTGCTCGCGCAGCCGGGTCCTCGCCTCCTCGCGCACGCCGGCGACGGCACCGAAGGCTCCGGTCGCGACGCGGACCAGATCGTCGATCAGCTTGGTGTCGAAGGGCATCGCAGGCGGTATCCGGGACAGGTCATCATCATCGGACAATATGGCCGCCGGTTCCCCGCGTTGCAACACGCTGGACCGCACGCCTATAAGGGCACGCTTCGCCCCCCGGAACGGGAACACACATGGGTTGGTTCGATCCGGTCGCCCTGCAGATCGGCCCCATCGCGATCCGCTGGTACGCCCTCGCCTACATCGCCGGCTTTCTCCTGGGCTGGCGCTACGCGCTGTGGCTGACCCGCCGCACCGCGCTGCCGCCCGACCGCGCGGCGCTGGACGACTTCCTGACCTGGGCGGTGATCGGCACCATCCTGGGCGGCCGGCTCGGCTACGTCCTGTTCTACAATCTCGACGAGTACCTGTCGGCCCCGCTGTCGATCCTGGAGATCTGGCATGGCGGCATGTCCTTCCACGGCGGCTTCCTCGGGGTCGCCGCCGCGATCGTCCTGTTCGCCTGGCGGCGCGGCTTCTCGCCGCTGCTGCTGGGCGACGTGGTGGCCGCCGCCGCGCCGATCGGGCTGCTCTTCGGCCGCATCGCCAATTTCGTGAACGGCGAGCTGTGGGGCCGCGTGGTCACCCAGCCCTGGGTGACCTGGGGCATGGTCTTCCCCAATGCCGGGCCGGCGCCGCGCCACCCCAGCCAGCTGTACGAGGCGGGACTCGAAGGGCTGGTGCTGTTCCTGATCCTGCTGCCGCTCGCCGCCAGCCAGCGCATCCGGGCCCGGCCGGGCATCGTGCTGGGCGCCTTCATCGCCTGGTACGGCGTGTCGCGCTTCCTGGTCGAATTCGTGCGCGAGCCGGATGCCCAGCTGGGCTATCTGATGGGCACCGACTGGTTCACCCGGGGCCAGCAGCTGTCGATCCCGATGGTCCTCGTCGGGCTCGCCATCGTGCTGTGGGCGGCCCGCCGGCCGGCGGTCGAGGCCCCGGCCCCGTCGCCGAGCACGTGACCGCGCTGCTCGACCTGCTGCGCCGCCGCATCGCCATCGACGGCCCGCTGACGGTGGCGCAGTACATGGCCGAGGCGCTGGGCCACCCGCGGCACGGCTACTACATCCGGCAGGATCCGCTGGGCGCGGCCGGCGACTTCACCACCGCGCCCGAGATCAGCCAGGTCTTCGGCGAGCTGATCGGCCTGTGGTGCGCCGACCTCTGGCAGCGGATGGGCACGCCCGACCCGGTGCTGCTGGTCGAGCTCGGCCCCGGCCGCGGCACGCTGATGCAGGATGCGCTGCGCGCGATCGGCCGCGCCGCGCCCGGCTTCCGCGCTGCGCTGCGCCTGCATCTGGTCGAGACCAGCCCGGCCCTGCGCGCGGCCCAGGCGGCGCGGCTGGCCGACGCCTCTCCCGCCTGGCTGGACCGGCTGGCCGACCTGGCCGAGGGGCCGGCGCTGGTGGTCGCCAACGAGTTCTTCGACGCCCTGCCGGTCCGGCAATGGCAGCGCGGGGCCAAGGGCTGGCACGAGCGGCTGATCGGCTGGGACGAGCCGGCCGGCCGGCTGCGCTGGGAGCTGTCGGCCCGCGCCGATCCCGGGCTGGCGCTGATCCCGGACTCCGTGCGGGGCGCGCCGGAAGGCTCGATCGCCGAGGCCTGCCCGGCCGGGCTGTCGCACGCCGCCCTCCTCGGCCGGCGCCTGGCGCAGCAGGGCGGCGCCGCGCTGATCGTCGATTACGGCCCGGCCCGCAGCGCGTCCGGCGACAGCTTCCAGGCCGTGCGGCGCCACGCCTTCGCCGATCCGCTGGACGCGCCGGGCGAGGCCGACCTGACCGCCCATGTCGACTTCCAGGCCCTGGCCCAGGCCGCGACCCAGGCCGGCGCCGCCGCCCATGGCCCGGTGACCCAGGGCGCGTTCCTGGAGGCGCTGGGGCTGCGCGCCCGCGCGACTCAGCTGAAGACGGCCTCCCCCGCCCGCGCCGCCGAGCTCGACGCCGCGGTCGAGCGGCTGGCCGGGCCGCAGCAGATGGGCGCGCTGTTCAAGGTCCTGGCCCTGGCCGCGCCCAGCCTCGGCGCGCCGGCGGGATTTCCCTGAGCGGGCCGGCGATGCTATTCCGTCCTGGTCCGTATCGGCCGGAGCCCGCCTCGTGATCACCGTCGACGCCCTGTCCGCCCTGCCCGGCATCGGCCACGGCTTCTTCCCGCGCACCGGCGGCGTCAGCGAGGGTATCTTCGCCTCGCGCAACTGCGGCTTCGGCTCCGGCGACCGGCGCGACGCGGTGGCCGAGAATCGCGACCGCTGCCGGCGCGAGCTGGGGGCCGCCGAGGCGCTGCTGACCGTCTACCAGGTGCACAGCCCCGAGGTCGTGACCGTGACCGGGGCCTGGACGCCGGAGACGTCGCCCCGGGCCGACGCCATGGTCACCGACCGGCCGGGCGTGGCGCTGGGCATCCTCACCGCCGATTGCGCGCCGATCCTGTTCGCCGATGCCGAGGCCGGGGTGATCGGCGCCGCCCATGCCGGCTGGAAAGGCGCGCTCGGCGGCGTCACCGACGCCACGATCGCGGCGATGCGCGCGCTCGGCGCGGTGCCGGAGCGGATCGCGGCGGCCGTCGGCCCCTGCATCGGGCCGGACAGCTACGAGGTCGGCCCCGAATTCCGCGACCGGTTCCTGGTCGAGGATCCGGACAGCGCCGGCTTCTTCCACACCCCCGGGGCGCGGCCGCATTTCGACCTGCCGGGCTATGTCGCCCGGCGCCTGCGCCGCGCCGGGCTGCGCGCGGTCGCCGTCACCGGGCTCGACACGCTGGCGCGCGAGGACCATTTCTTCAGCTATCGCCGCACCACTCTGCGCAAGGAGCCGGATTACGGCCGGCAGATCTCGGCGATCCTGCTGACGGGTGGATAGTCGTGCCTCACCTGATCACCCTGTTCCTGTTCATCGTCCTGGCGCTGCTCGGCGGCTGTGTGCTGATGATGATGATGTGACAATTCGGGGTCAGCATTGCGTGAAGTCCGTTTACACCCCGATGCGCGCGGGATATACGCAGCCGCATCCGGCCCCGGCCACCGCCCGAGACCACCGAGCCGCCCCCCATGAAGATCATCGCCTGCAACAGCAATCGCCCGCTCTGCGAGGCGATCGCCGCCTATTTGCAAATCCCGCTGACCAAGGCCCAGATCCGGCGCTTCGCCGACATGGAGGTCTTCGTCGAGATCCTCGAGAACGTCCGCGGCGAGGACGTGTTCGTGATCCAGCCGACCAGCTTCCCGGCCAATGACAACCTGATGGAGATGCTGGTCACCATCGACGCGCTGCGCCGCGGCTCGGCCCGCCGGATCACCGCGGTGATGCCCTATTACGGCTATGCCCGCCAGGACCGGAAGACCGGCCCGCGCACGCCGATCTCGGCCAAGCTGGTGGCCAACCTGATCACCCGCGCCGGCGCCGACCGGGTGCTGACCCTCGACCTGCACGCCGGCCAGATCCAGGGCTTCTTCGACATCCCGCTGGACAACCTGGTGGCCGCGCCGGTGTTCGTGAAGGACATCCGCGGCCGCTTCCCCAGCGACAACCTGGTCATCGTCTCGCCCGATGTCGGCGGCGTGGTCCGCGCCCGCTCGGTGGCGCAGCGCCTCGATGCCGACCTCGCCATCATCGACAAGCGGCGCGAGCGCGCCGGCGTGTCCGAGGTGATGAACGTGATCGGCGACATCGACGGCCGCCGCTGCATCCTGATCGACGACATCGCCGACAGCGCCGGCACGCTGTGCAATGCTGCCGTCGCGCTGATGGAGCGCGGCGCGTCCGAGGTCTTCGCCTATATCAGCCACGGCGTGCTGTCGGGCGGCGCCGTGGCCCGCGTCGGCGCCTCGCCGATCAAGGAGATGGTGACGACCGACAGCATCCTGGCGACCGAGGCGGTGCGGCTGAGCCACAATGTCCGCCAGCTCACCATCGCGCCCCTGATGGCCGAGGCGATCCTGCGCATCGCCGAGGAGAAGTCGGTCTCCAGCCTGTTCCAGTGAGCGCGTCCGGCCCGCCTCAGCGCGGGCCGGTCCGGATCAGCAGCACGCAGGCGCCGCCCAGCACCACCGGCACCGCGAAGACGACGAAGATCACGGGCAGCGAGACCTCGGCGGCCAGCAGCCAGCCGCCGAGCAGCGGCCCGATCACCGCCCCGATCCGACCCACGCCCATCGCCCAGCCGATCCCGGTGCCGCGCGCCTCGGCCGGGTACAGCCGGGCGGCCAGCGGGTAGAGGCCGTTGAACCCGCCCTGCACCGCGACGCCGATCAGGAAGGCCGCAATCAGGAGCGGCCCCAGCGGCAGCACGCCCGATCCGAACAGGATCAGCGCCGCGGCCGCCCCGAGCAGGTACAGGAAGATCAGGCGGCGCAGATCGACCTTCGCCGCGATCAGCCCGATCGAGGCGGTGCCGAAGAAGGCGCCGATATTGTAGATCGCGCCGGCATAGATCGCGTCGGCGGTGTCCAGCCCGGCCTCGACCGCGAGCTTGGGGATCCAGCTGATGACGAAATAGAGCGTCATGAAGCACAGGATGATCGCCAGCCACAGCAGCAGGGTCGAGCCGGTGCGGCCCTGCGCGAACAGGCCGCGCGGCCCGGCCTCGGCGGCGGCCTCCTGCGTGATGTCGGGCAGCCGCGCCAGCGGCTCCTGCCCGAAGCGGCGGCGCAACCGGTTGATCCGCGGCAAGGCGCCCGCGGGCTGGCGGCGGGCCAGGAAGTCCATCGATTCGGGCAGCAGCAGGGCCACCACCGGGATCGTCGCCGCCGACAGCAGCCCCGCCCCCAGCAGCATCGCGTGCCAGCCATGGATCGGCAGCTGCCAGGCGACGACGAAGCCGGTGATGGTGGCGCCGATCGGATAGCCGGCCTGCAGGAAGCCGACGGCGAAGTCGCGGTGGCGCGGCGGGGCGTATTCGGCGGTCAGCGCCGCCATGCTGGCCAGCACCGCGCCGATGCCGATACCGACCATGAGCCGCAGAGCGATGAGATGGCCGATGGTGTCGGCAAAGCCGCTGGCGATCATCGCCGCCGTCATCAGCACGATCGAGACCAGGATCAGCCGGCGCCGGCCGTAGCGGTCGGCCAGCGGCGCCACGAACAGCCCGCCGATCGCCATGCCGGCCAGCCCGGCGCTGAACACCACGCCCAGCCGGTCCGGCCTCACGCCCCAATCCGCCGACAGGCTGGGCGCGATGTAGGACAGGATCAGCACATCCATGCCGTCGAGCATGTTGATGACGAAGCAGAGGGCCACGACCAGCGCCTGCTGCGCCGACCAGCCGCGCTCCTGCCGGGCGCCCGGGGCGCCCTCCCGCACCGTGACATAGGGGGCGACCGATACCGATCCGCGTGCCGAAAACCCGCCCATCTGGCTGCGATCCTCCTTGGCTCCGGACCTGTACCGGCCCGTCTCGGCGATCGACCCTATCGACGGATCCGGATTCCGCGTAATGCCGATATGTGCCCCGATCGGAACATCATGTTACGGCTTTCCCGCACCGCGGGCGCAGAATCGAAACCCGGCCCTGGCCCGGCGGCGGACGCCCCGCCATGATCGCGGGTGCCGGCGAACCGGCGGCAAGGACGACGGAGGGAACGGCCATGCGATGGCTGGGATGGGTGCGCGCATCGGTCGGGGCCGCGTTGGCCCTGGCCGCGACCTGGGCTGGGGCGGCGGAGTATCCGGCGCCCCACGAGGGCGACTGGATCGCCCGCGACTTCCGCTTCCGGAGCGGCGAGGTGCTGCCCGAGCTGCGCCTGCACTACACCACGGTCGGCGAGCCGACCGGGGAGCCGGTGCTGATCCTGCACGGCACCGCCGGCTCCGGCGCCGGGATGCTGACGCCCGCCTTCGCCGGCGAGCTGTTCGGCCCGGGCCAGCCGCTGGATGCCCGCCGGTACTTCATCATCCTGCCCGATGCGATCGGCGCCGGGAAATCGTCCAGGCCCTCCGACGGGCTGCGCATGCGGTTCCCGCGCTACGGCTACGACGACATGGTCGAGGCGCAGTACCGGCTGGTGACCGAGGGGCTGAAGATCCGCCATCTGCGCCTGGTCCTGGGCAACTCGATGGGCGGCATGCAGACATGGCTGTGGGGCGAGGCCCATCCCGACGCCATGGACGCGCTGGTGCCGATGGCGTCGCAGCCGGCCGCGATGTCCGGCCGGAACTGGATCATGCGCCGGATGCTGATCGAGGCGATCCGCAGCGACCCAGGCTGGGAGGGCGGCGACTACACGGCCCAGCCGAAGTCGCTGGCGCTGGCCAACGCCTTCTTCGGCTTCGGCACCAGCGGCGGGACGCTGGCCTATCAGGCGCTGGCGCCGACCCGCGCGGCGGCGGACAAGCTGGTCGACGACCGTCTCGCCGCGCCGTTCCCGGCGGATGCCAACGACCTGCTGTACCAGTGGGAGTCGTCGCGCGACTACGACCCGTCGCCGCGTCTGGACCGCATCCGGGCGCCGGTCCTGGCCGTCAACTCCGCCGACGACGAGCGCAACCCGCCGGAAACCGGGGTGATGGAGGAGGCGCTGAAGCGCGTCCCGACCGCCCGGCTGGTCCTGATCCCGGCCGGCGCCGAGACCCGCGGCCACGGCACCACCGGCATGGCCAGGTTCTGGGCGGAGGCGCTGCGCAGCTTCCTGGAAAGCGTGCCCCGGAAGCAGATGTAGGGCCGGCGCCGGGTTCGGTCCGGGCGCCGGCCTGCCGTCGCTGTCAGAGCACGAAGTCCCCGGCGACCAGCGCCGGGTGGTTGGTCAGGGCGATGTGGAGGTCGATCACCTTGTCGCCGTTGACGTCGCCATCGACATAGGTGACGCCGTTGACCACGGTCGCCCGCAGCTCTCCAGCCACGCCGTGGAACGCCTGGACGCCGATGAACTTGAACGCCTGGTTGCCGGCCGCCGTCGTATTCGCGTCGATCAGAGCCAGGTTGATCCGGTCGCCCTGGGCATGGCTGAAGTCGGTGATGGTGTCGCGGGCGGTGACGGTCGACTCGCCGGCCGCGCCGAAGACAAAATGGTCCGCCCCGCCGCCGCCGGTCAGCCGGTCCGCGCCGGCCATGCCGCGCAGGGCGTTGCCGCCGGCATTGCCGATGATCGTGTCCGCCCCGGTCGAGCCGTTGGCGTTCTCGACGCCGGCATAGACGTCGCCCTGGGCGTTGCCGCCGCTGCCTCTGCCCGTGGCGAGGTTGACGGTCACCCCGACATTGCTCTCGCTGTAGGCGACGGTGTCGACGTTGAGGCCGCCCTCCAGTCGGTCGGCACCGGCGCCTCCGCGCAGGATGTCGTTGCCGTCGCCGCCGAACAGGCTGTCGTTGCTGAAGCCCCCGTCGAGGTTGTCGGCGCCGGTGCCGCCGAGGAGCGTGTCGGTGCCGAAATCGCCCCGCAGCGTGTCGGTGCCTGCGCCGCCGTCGAGCCTGTCCGCGCCGTCCATGCCGGAGAGCACGTCGTTGCCGTTGCCGCCGGCCAGGGCGTTGGCCTCGGTGTTCCCGGTCAGCCGGTCGCTGCCCGAGGAGCCGGTGAGATGCTCGATGCCGCTCAGAACATCGCCCTGGGCGTTGCCGCCGCTCCCCGCGCCGGTCGTCAGACTGACCGAAACGCCGACGGTGCCCTCGGAGTAGGTGGCGGTGTCGTGCTCGGCGAAGGAGCCGATGATCCTGTCCGCGCCGGCCCCGCCGCGCAGGACGTTGACGGCATTCTCGTTGAAGGTGCCGGGATCGGCGTCGAGCACATCGTTGCCGCCCCCACCGTCAAGCGTGTTGCTCCCGGTCCCCGTGACGATCCGATCATTGCCGTCGCCGCCGTAGAGCTGATTGTCCTGATCGAGATCCTCGAGGTAGTCGTCGCCCGCACCGCCGTAGATCACGTCGTTGCCGGTGTCGCCATAGATCGTGTCATTGCCGTCCATGCCGTAGAGTCGGTCGTCGCCCCCTCCCCCTTCGATCTTGTTGGCGACGGCCGATCCGGTCAGGGAGTCGGCTGCGTTCGAGCCCTCGATGTTCTCGAAGCCGGAGATCACATCGCCATCGGCCTCGGACCCGGCGCCGGAGGCCTGCATCGTGGTCAGGTTGACCACCACGCCGGCGCCGTCCGCATCCCAGTAGCTGATCGTGTCGATGCCGGCCCCGCCGATCAGCGTGTCGCCGCCGGCTCCTCCGACCAGAAAGTCGTTGCCGGCACCGCCGTCGAGAAGATCGTCACCGCCATTGCCGTCCATCGTGTCGTCGCCGGCATTGCTCTGGCCCGGCCGCGGGATCTGGTTGTCGTTGTCGTCGCCTTCGAAATGCGCCATCACATTCTCCTGAACGGAAGGGTTGGGGACGCGGGCTGCCCCTGTCGGCATGCCGCATCCGGGCCGATCTCGACGTCCGCATTTGCCGTCCAGGGTGGTGAACCGGGCACTAGGACAGCAATCCCCGACGATTGGGGGATGGACGGACGCCCTTCCGGCGCCCTGCCCCGCCGACTAGGCTGTCCCGGCATCACGCAGCGGGGCCGGCATGAACGCGACGCTTCCTCCCTTCTTCGATCCGGCCCGGGCCGGCGACTGGTCGTACCGGCCCGATCTCGACGCCTTGCGCGCCGCGGCCGAGAGCTGGCGCGGCAAAGCCAAGGCGGCAGGAGAGCGGCGCACGGACCTGCTGCTGATCGACCTGCAGCGCGATTTCTGCCTGCCGCAGGGCGCGCTCTATGTCGGCGGCCGGTCCGGGCGCGGCGCGGTCGAGGACACGGCACGGATCGCCGCCTTCATCCACCGCAACCTCGGCGCGATCGACCGCATCGTCCCGACCTTCGACACCCACACGCCGCTGCAGATCTTCCACCGGTCGTTCTGGATCGACGCCGACGGCCGCGCGCCCGAGCCCTTCACCGTGATCACCGAGGACATGCTGGCCGCCGGGGCCCTGCGGCCGAGCCCCGGCGTGCTGGCCCTGCTGCCCTCCGACGTCGCGGCGGAGGGTTGGGTCGAGCGGCAGCTGCTGCACTATGTTCGCAGCCTGGCGCGGCAAGGCCGCAACGCGCTGATCGTCTGGCCCGACCACTGCCTGATCGGGTCGGAAGGCCATGCGATGCCGGGGCTGATCCAGGAGGCCTGGCTGTTCCATGCCCTTGTGCGCGGCGCGCCGACCCCGGTCATCGTCAAGGGCGACGATCCCTGGAGCGAGAGCTATTCCGCCTTCGCGCCCGAGGTGCCGGACCGCTGGGACGGCGGGCGGCTGGTGAAGCCGCAGGACGATGCGGCGCTGCTGAAGCTGCTGCGGGCCGACCGGATCGTGATCGCCGGCCAGGCCGCCAGCCACTGCGTGCGCTGGTCGGTCGACGATCTGCTGGATCGGATGCGGGCGCTCGACCCGGCTCTGCCGGGCCGGGTCTGCGTGCTGCGCGACTGCATGTCGGCGGTGGTCGGGCTGGACGCCGCGGGCAGGCCGATCCCTGAGCTGGACTTCACACCGCAGGCCGACGACGCCTTCGCCCGCTGGGCGGAGCTCGGCGTCCACATCGTCGAGTCCGGCCAGCCGATGGCGGAGTGGCCGCGATAGGCCTCAGGCCGGCACGAGCCCGCCGGTAACCGCCCGGAGCCCGAGCCTGTCCAGCAGCCGGGCGTCGCGATCCACGCCCGGATTGGCCGTGGTCAGCAGCACGTCGCCGAGGAAGATCGAGTTGGCGCCCGCGACGAAGCACAGCGCCTGCAGCTCGTCGCTCATATATTGCCGGCCGGCGGAGAGGCGCAGCACGCTGCGCGGCAGCAGGATCCGCGCCACCGCGACCAGCCGGACGAAATCGATCGGGTCGGGCTTTTCCGCCGTCTCCATCACCGGCGTCCCCGCCACCTTGTTCCACAGGTTCAGCGGCACGCTTTCCGGATGCGGATCCATGCCGGCCAGGAGCAGCAGCATGCCCAGCCGGTCGTCCACCGTCTCGCCCATGCCGACGATGCCGCCGCAGCAGACCTTGATGCCGGCGGCGCGCACATGCCCCAGCGTCTCCAGCCTATCCTGCAGCGTGCGGGTGGTGATGATCCGGCCGTAGAATTCGGGCGAGGTGTCGACGTTGTGGCTGTAGTAGTCGAGCCCCGCCGCCTTCAGCCGGTCCGCCTGCGGCCGGGTCAGCATGCCGAGGGTGACGCAGGTCGACATCCCGAGCGCCTTGACCCCTGCCACCATCTCGCAGACCCGGTCGAGGTCGCGGTCCTTCGGGCTGCGCCAGGCGGCGCCCATGCAGAAGCGCCCGGCCCCGGCGGCCCTGGCCCGGGCCGCGCGGTCCACGACCGCTTCGGTTTCCATCAGCCGCGTGGCCTTGACCCCGGTGTCGTAGCGGGCGCTTTGCGAGCAGTAGCCGCAATCCTCCGGGCAGCCGCCGGTCTTGATGCTGAGCAGGCTGGCGGTCTCGACCGCCACCGGATCGAAGCTCTCGCGATGGACCAGCTGGGCCCGGTGCAGCAGCTCCGGGAACGGCAGGCCGTACAGCGCCTCGGCCTCGGCCCGCGTCCAGTCGAACCGGACGGCGGGCCTGGCGGAACCGGCGTCAGCCGCCGTCACGCAGCCCTCCGGACACGGCGCAGGGCGACGGTCACCGCGGCGGCGAGCAGGACCTTCAGCGCGTCGCCGAGCAGGAACGGCGCGACGCCGGCGGGGATCACGGCCGCCCAGCCGGTGAACTGCGCCAGCCAGAGGCAGCCGAGGAGATAGATCACGCCCAGCCCGGCCAGCATCGGCACGACGGTGGCGACCAGCCCACCGGGACGACGCCGGATCCACTCGCCGGCCAGGAAGGCGGCGACGACGAAGCCGACGAGATAGCCGCCGGTCGGCCCGACCAGCGGCGCCACGCCGCCGCTGCCGCCGGCCAGGACCGGCAGGCCGATCGCGGCCTCCGCCAGGAACGTTGCGACCATCGCCGCCGCCAGCCGCCCGCCGGCCAGCCCGGCCAGGAGGAAGGTGGCGCAGACCTGCATGGTCATCGGCACCGGCCAGAACGGGATCTGGATCTGGCCGCTGAGCGCCATCAGCAGGCTGCCGCCGATGATGGCCGCGGGGACGCGCCAGCCGGCCAGGGCGGGCAGCGGTGCCTCGACGGGAGAATGCATGACTTGGCTCCTCAAAATCATAGATAATCTCATTGATTGATCTATGATTGTTGCGACTCAATCGAGTCTAGAGGCGCAATCCGCCAAACGCATCGGTTTACTCAGTAGATAATCTATAAATGCCGAAGACTGATACGTCCCAGCAGACCGTCGCCGACCGGATCGCCGATGTCCTGGCCGAGCGGATCGTGACCGGCGAGCTGGCGCCGGATGCGCCGCTGCGCCAGGACCACATCGCCCACGAGTTCGGATCGAGCCATGTGCCCGTCCGCGAGGCCTTCCAGCGCCTGCAGGCCCAGGGGTTGGCGGTCAGCCAGCCGCGGCGCGGCATGCGCGTGGCGCCGTTGGACGAACGGTCGATGCGCGAGGTGGTGGAGATCCGGGCGGCGCTGGAGGTGCTGGCGCTGCGCCATGCCGCCCGCCGGCTGACGCCGCTGCAGATCGAGCGGATCGATGAGGCCGTCGCGGCCGGCGACCGGGCGCAGTCCTTCACCGAATGGGAGGCGGCCAACCGCAGCTTCCACCGCGAACTGGTGGCGGCCTGCCGCATGCCGCGCCTGCTGGCGATGCTGGCGGAGCTGCAACTGGCCAATTCACGCTTCACCTTCGCCGCGACCCGGTCGGCCGGCTGGCAGCCGCGCTCGAACCAGGACCACCGGCAGATCCTGGACGCACTGCGGCGCGGCGCCGTCGATCAGGCGGCCGCCCTGCTGGGCCGGCATATCCAGACGCTGGAACGGGTCGGCGGCGCTCCTGCCGACGCGCCAACCCGCTGAGGGTCAGGCCCGGCGGCGCCGGCGGCCTTCGCGCTCGCCGCCGCCTTCGGCCGGGCGGCCGGACTGGGTCTTGATCGGGCCCAGCAGCCGCTCGACCGTCTCGACATCCGGCACCGGGCCGCGGGCGCTGCCGTTCACCGCCGCGACCATGGCGCGGATATGCTCCGGCGTCGTGCCGCAGCAGCCGCCGATGATGCGGGCGCCGGCATCGCGCGCCAGCACGGCGTAGTCGGCCATGATCTCCGGCGTGCCGTCATAGACGATGGCGCCCTCGCGATACTGCGGGATGCCGCAATTGCCCTTGGCGACGATGATGTCGCCAGTCTCCGAGGCGCGCACCAGGCCGAGGATGCTGTCCAGCAGCTGGGCCGGGCCGATGCCGCAATTGGCGCCGAACGCGGAAGGCCGGCAGGCGCAGTTGCGGCCATGGGTGATCGCCGCCTCCGGCGTCAGCCCCATCATGGTGCGGCCGTTGGTGTCGAAGGTCATGGTCGAGACGATCGGCAGGCCGGTGCGCGACGCGCCCTCGATCGCCGCCTGGATCTCCTCGGCCGCCGAGATGGTCTCGATCCACAGCACGTCGACGCCACCCTCGGCCAGCGCCTCGGCCTGCTCGGCGAAGGCGGCGACGCCCTCCTCGTAGCTCAGCGCGCCGACCGGCTGGAAGATGTCGCCGGTCGGGCCCATCGAGCCGGCGACGATGACCGGGCGGTCGAACTCCTCGGCCACCGCGCGGGCGATGCGGGCGCCGGCGACGTTCAGCTCGCGCACCCGGCCCTGGGCGCTGTGCAGCGCCAGCCGCCGCGCATTGCCGCCGAAGGTGTTGGTCAGGATGATGTCGGAGCCGGCCTCGGCGAAGCCGCGATGCACGGCCTGCACCCGCTCCGGCCGCTCGATGTTCCACAGCTCCGGGCTGTCCCCGGTCTCCAGCCCCTGGGCGAACAGGCCGGTGCCCATGCCGCCATCGGCGAACAGGATCGGCCTGGCGGCGAGAAGATCGTGGAAACGGGTGCTGGACATGGCCGGACCTTCCTGAAACCGCGGCGGGCGCAGAGCGACGGTACCGCCGGGCTGATGCGAACTCCATCTAAATATAAGGACATCGTTATGAATTTATATCCCGCCTGCGACGCGGGTTCGCCCGGCCTCGCCGCACTGCGAGTCGTTCGTCGTTGCCTTCGCCCGGCGCTCGGATGAGAAGCAAAAGGCGAGCGAAGCGGAGACGGCGATGAAGGACTTTTCCGAGCTGACGGAACGGGAGCTGCTGGCGCTGGCGATCGCGCTGGAGGAGGAGGACGCCCGGATCTATGGCGATTTCGCCGAGGGCCTGGCCGCCGACTTCCCCGCCTCAGCCGCTGTGTTCCGCGGCATGGGGCGCGAGGAGGACGGGCATCGCCATCGCCTGCTCGATGTCTACAAGGCGCGCTTCGGCGACCACATTCCGCTGATCAACCGGCATGTCGTCCGCGGCTTCATCCGCCGCCGGCCGGTGTGGCTGTCCCGGCCGCTGTCGCTGGACACCGTGCGCAAGCAGGCCGAGGCGATGGAGGCGGAGACCCGGCGCTTCTACGAGCGCGCCGCCGGCCGCGCCACCGATGCCTCGATCCGCCAGCTGCTGGGCGACCTGGCGGCGGAGGAGCGTCGGCACGAGCATGTCGCCGAGCAGTTGGAGGCGAAGCACGTTCCGGGCAAGGTGCAGGTGCGCGAGGGCGAGGACGAGCGCCGGCTGTTCGTGCTGCAGATCGTGCAGCCGGGCCTGGCCGGGCTGATGGACGGGTCGGTCTCCACCCTCGCCCCGCTGTTCGCCGCGGCCTTCGCCACCCATGACAGCTTCGATACCTTCCTGGTCGGCCTCGCCGCCTCGATCGGCGCCGGCATCAGCATGGGCTTCGCCGAGGCGCTGTCGGACGACGGCAGCCTGACCGGCCGCGGCCGGCCGTGGCTGCGCGGGCTGGTCTGCGGCGGCATGACCGCGCTCGGCGGCCTCGGCCACACCCTGCCCTACCTGATCCCGGATTTCCGCGTCGCCACCGGCATCGCCATCGCGGTCGTGGCGGTGGAGCTGGCGGCGATCTCCTGGATCCGCCACCGCTTCATGGATACGCCGCTGTTGTCCTCGACCTTCCAGGTCGTGGTCGGCGGGCTGCTGGTGTTCCTGACGGGGATATTGATCGGGAGCGCGTAACGACAATGCGGCGTGCGACGGGAGATTATAATAGGCTGACGACAGCGCACGGGAACGGCAGTCACGTCATGCAGACGGCACGAGAGAAAGCGAGAGCGGAATTTCGCGCGGAGGCCCTTGCTGCTTGGCAGGATTATCAGGATACAGGACTCCACCTCACTCACGGCGAGGTCGAGAAATGGCTGAAGAGCTGGGGTACGAAAGAGGAGATCCCAGCGCCTCCCTGTCACCGCTGATGCCGATGACGTCGGTCGAGTGGCTCGTCTTCTGTCATGCCCGGACTTGATCCGGCATCCAGCGGATGTCGACAGCTTCTGGATTGCCGGGTCAAGCCCGGCAATGACAGCAAGGGGTTATATCTGAGCACACAGAGACCGTCTGGAAACGCGCTGGCGCGAGTCGAATGGCGGTGGTTTCGAGACCCGGCGCGCAGCGGACATTGGTCCGTGAGCACCGGAAGCGGAGAAACCGCCGTCAGGCGGCCGCACCGGCGCGTTTGCAGGCGGTCTCTCAGTCGCTCGGCACGCCGCCCTCCTCCTTGCGCTTCGCCACGAAGGCGTCGAGCTCCTCGGCGATGGCCGGGTCGAGCGGCGGCGGCTCGTATTCGGCGAGGATGCGCTTGTACAGCTGGTGCGCCCGCTGGGTGGCGTCCGGCGCCCCGACCTCCTGCCAGCTCTCGAAGTTGCGCCAGTCGGACAGCAGCGGCGCGTAGAAGGCGGTCTCGTAGCGCGCCAGCGTGTGCCGGCAGCCGAAGAAGTGGCCGCCCGGCCCGACCTCGCGGATGGCGTCGAGGCCGAGCGTATCGTCGTCGACCACGATCGGCCGCAGGAACTCCGTCATCGTCTGCACCAGCTCGGCATCGACGATCATCTTCTCGAAGCTGGCGCGCAGCCCGCCTTCGAGCCAGCCGAGGCTGTGCATCACCATATTGGCGTGGCCCTGCACCGCCGCCCACAGCGACACCATGCTCTCATAGGTCGCCTGGGCGTCGACCGCGTTCGAGGCGTTGGTGTTGGAGGACCGGTAAGGCAGGCCGTAGCGCCGCGCGAGCTGGCCGCCGGCCAGCGCCGCCTTGGCGTATTCCGGCGTGCCGAAGGCCGGCGCCCCGGACTTCATGTCGACATTGGAGGTGAAGCCGCCATACATCACCGGCGCGCCCGGCCTGACCAGCTGGATCAGCGCGATGGTCGCCAGTGCTTCGGCGTTCTGCTGCGCCAGTGCGCCCGCCAGCGTCGCCGGGGCCATGGCGCCCGCCAGGGTGAAGGGCGTGACGGTGACGATCTGCCCCGCCTTCGCCATCTCGACCAGGCCTTCGATCATCGGCCCGTCCAGGCGCAGCGGCGACGAGGTGTTGACCACGGTGAACAGGCTGGGCTCGCACTGCAGCTGCTCGCGGCTCACCCCCCGGGCGATGCGGGCGATCTCGATGCCGTCGCGCATCCGCACCCGACCCAGCGCATAGGCGTGGAACGGCTTGTCCGACAGGGTGACGAAGGCGCGCAGCGCGTCGAGGTGGCGGGTCGAGGGATGCAGATCCACCGGCTCGACCGGATAGCCGCCGAAGATATGCATCGCGTTCAGCGCCTGGCCGAGCCGCAGCAGGTTGCAGTAGTCGCGGTAGTTGCCGACCCGGCGTCCGCCCTCGATATCCGAGACGTTGGGGGCCGAGCCGACCGAAGCGAAGACGATGGAGCGGCCGCCGATCCGGACGTCCCGTTCCGGGTTGCGGGCATGGAAGGTGTAGGCGGAGGGGGCCTTCCCCACCGCCTCCAGCACCAGGCCGCGGTCGAATCGCACGCGGCGGCTGCCCGGCGTGGTCTCGGCCCCGGCGCGGCCCAGGATCTCGATCGCCTCGTCGTGCAGGAAATCCATCCCGATCTCTTCCAGGATGGTCAGCGACGCGTCGTGGATCCGCTCGATCTGGTCCGGACGCAGCACCTCGACCGGCGGCATCGGGTTCTTCACCAGCTGCCAGGGAAGCTGGTGGAGACCACCCGCGCCGTCACGGCGTCGGCGGGGCGTGGTGCGGCTGCGGCTCATCCTGACCTCGTCTCGAACTCGGGCGACTCCCGGCGTTCAACCCTGGCACGGCCGGCGTCAGGGCACGCCGCCCGGATTCGCCATGCAGCGACGTCAGCGCGACATGTGACATGGGGCACGACGGCAGCCATATTCCTGCTGTAATATGCGAGCTACTCTCAACTGGATCGTATTTCCGTGGAGGATTGTATGCCCCGTCTGCTGGAGCCCGGCGATCCCGTGCCGCTCTTCGTGGTTCCGACGCCGCAGCGGCCGGATTTCCGTTTCGACACCGTGGCCGGGCGCTACGTCGTCCTCAGCTTCTTCGGTTCGGCCGGCGATGCGCAGTCAGCGCGGCTCCTGTCGGCGATCGCGGCCGAGGTCGGGCCGTTCAACGACGGCCACGCCGCGTTCTTCGGCGTCAGCCAGGACAAGAACGACGCCCAGGCCGGACGGCTGCCGACCCGCGTCCCCGGGCTGCGCCACTTCTACGATTTCGACCGCAAGATCAGCACCACCTATGGCGCCGACCAGCGCAAGGTCAGCTATGTGCTGTCGCCCAATCTGCGCGTGCTGGCCCGCTTCCCGATCGAGGACGGGGCCGAGCACGCCAGGATCCTGATGGAGTTCGTCAGCCGGCTGCCGCCGCTGACCCGGCTGGGCACGGCCACGCCGGGCGCGCCGGTGCTGGTGGTGCCGTATCTGTTCGAGCCGGAGTTCTGCCGCGCCTTGATCGACTACTACAACAAGGTCGGCGGCGAGGAGAGCGGCTTCATGCAGACCCTGCCGGACGGCCGCACCGCCGCCGCGGTCGACCACGCGCACAAGAAGCGCAAGGACGCGACGATCGAGGACGAACCGCTGCGCCTCGGCATGAAGGCCCGGATCGAGCGGCGCTTGGTGCCCGAGATCAAGAAGGCGTTCCAGTTCAACGCCACCCGGATCGAGCGCTACATCGTCGCCTGCTACGATTCCGGCGAGGGCGGCTATTTCCGCGCCCATCGCGACAACACCACCAAGGGCACGGCGCATCGCCGCTTCGCCGTCACCATCAACCTGAACGCCGAGGAGTTCGAGGGCGGCGAGCTGCGCTTCCCTGAATACGACCGCCACAGCTACAAGGCGCCGACCGGCGGGGCGGTGGTGTTCTCCTGCTCGCTGCTGCACGAGGCGCTGCCGGTGACCAAGGGCACGCGCTACTGCACCCTGCCCTTTCTGTATGACGAGGAGGGCGCCAAGGTCCGCGAGCAGAACCTGTCCTACTTCGCCGACGAGGATCTGCGCAGCCAGCTCGAGCGCAACCTGCTGGGCAAGGAGGCGAAAGCCGCGGGCTGAGGCACTGGACGGGATCGGCCGCATCGCGGCCGATCCGCTCCCGGATGCCCACAGCTCGAGCGTCTATCCGTTCGAGCACCCCCGCGGGGCCTGCACCAGCCCGACGCCGTAGACCGGATCGCGTCCCGGCGCGCCGAGATCCCGGGCCTCGGTTGCCAGCCGGCGCAGCACCGCCGCCTCGCCGCCCTCCGGCTGCGGATCGGCGGCCACGGCCGCGACCACGAAGGGGACCGCGAAGGACGTGCCGGTGACGAGGCGGGCCGTGCCGGACGAATCGGTCACCGGCACCCGCACGCCGGGCGCCGCGACATCAACATAGGGACCACGGTTGGCCGCGGCATAGACGGCCCCGTGATGGTCGACGGCGGTCACCGCCACCACCTCCGGCAGGGCCGCCGGATAGGCTGGCGGTGCGCCGGGGCCGTCATTGCCGGCCGCCGCCACCAGCACCAGCCCCGCCCGGGACGACCGGCGGATGGCCTCGGCCAGGATTGCGTTCTCGCGGCCGGCGAAGCTGAGCGCGACCACCCTGACGCGCTGCGCCACCATCCAGTCGAGGGCGAGGGCCACGGCGACGACGCTGGCCACATCGCCTTCGGCATCGCCGGGCTCGAAGGCATCGGCGGCATACAGCCGCGACCGCGGCAGGAGCGCCGGAGTCCCACCGACGATCAGCGCGGCGACGGCGTCGCCGTGGGCATGATTCTCGGCCCCGGAGGACGAGAAGTTGACCGACACCAGCCGGCGCCCAAGCCCCCGGCGCAGGGCCGGCGACAGGCCGGTGTCGATCATGCCGACCGCGACCCCGTCGCTGCAGAGGGCCAGGTCGTCGTGCCAGCCGATCAACGACCGGGCGAAGTCGAGCGGCGGCAGCGTCGCGGTGCCGGACGGCCGGTACAGGTGGTGCAGATCCAGCAGCAGGTCGGGAAAGCGCCGCTGCAACACGGACCGGGCCGTCGCCGGCGTCATCCCGCCCGGGATGCGCAGGCGGATCAGCAGCAGGTCGAGCTGCCGCAGCGGCCGTTCGTCGATCGGCCGGAAGCCGATCCGCCGCAACTCGGCCAGATGCGACCGGGCCGCATCCTCGACCACCACGATCTCGTCGGCGACGATGTCATGGCCGCCGCCCTGGCGGGACGGCCGCGACGCCGGCGGGCGGCCCCCGGCCGCGTCGTCGCGATCATCGGCATCGTCGCGGTCGTCGTCGCGGTCGCCGTCGCGATCATCATCCGCGCCGCCGTCGTCATCCCCACCGCCATCGTCGCCGCCGTCGTCATCCGCCTGCGCCGACCAGTCGAAGGCCGGGCCAAGATCCGGGACCAGGAGGCGCGGCAGTTCCATCGCCAGCAGGGCCACGGCAACCAGGGCGGCGGCGCGGATCATCGGTCGCCGCCGGTCGCGGCCGGCAGGGTCAGGACCGACCAGGCGCCGTCGGGACCGCGGCACGCAATGCCCTCCTCCACCGCCGGGGACAGGATGCGAAAGGCACGGCAGCGCCCGGCGAAGCCCGGATCCACCGGCCCGATGATGCGGATCTGCCGGCCCTCGGCCGTCACCGTGCTGCCGTCACCCCCGGTCTCCAGCGCTTCCAGCAACGCCGCCGCCGCGGCTTCGCCGGCCGTATCGGAGGCCGGACCGGCGGCAGTCCGGACGACGCCCGTCTCGCCGTCGCGCGGCATGGCGAGACCGAGGCCGAAGGCAACGGCCGCAGCCAGGGCGACGAAGGCCGGCCCGCGCCAGCCGGACAGGCCGAGCCATCGCGCCAGATCGAAGAACGGCCCGGATCGGGGGGCGCCCGGCCGGGTCAGTGCGGCGAGCGCGGGCGGCAGCGGGGCCGCCATCGCCTCGGCATAGGCGCCGCGGGCGGCCTGCCCGCCCGATCGCATCAGCCGCGCGGCCTCGGCCGCCGAGGCGTCCTCGCGCAGGATCGCCTCGACCCGCGCCGCCTCCTCGACCGGCAGCTCGCCGTCGAGATAGGCGACGATCAGCGCGTCATCCCAGGATCTGGACCGGTCGTCCGCCATCGTCTTTCCCCTGTTCCTGCCCGTCCAGCGCCCGCCCCAGCGCCAACCTCGCCCGCGCCAGGCGGCTCATCACCGTGCCGATCGGGATGTCCAGGATCTCCGCCGCCTCGCGGTAGGAGGCCCCGTCGATCGAGACCAGCAACAGCACGCTGCGCTGCTCTTCCGGCAACGCGGCGATGGCCCGTTCCACCGTGCCCAGCGCCAGCCTGGCCTCGCCGGCGTGGCCGCGCCCGTCCGCCACCGCCGCCAGCGCCTCGTCATCCGCCTCCGTGCGCCGCGTCCGGCGCTGGCGAAGCCGGTCGACCCAGGTGGTCTGGACGATCCGGAACAGCCAGCTGTCCAGCCGCGAGCCCGGCGTGAACTGGTGCGAACGGGCCAGTGCCTTCTCGCAGGCGGCCTGCACCAGGTCATCGCCCTCGTCCCGCGACCCCGCCAGGCCCCAGGCGAAGCGCCGAAGCCGCGGCAGGTGGGCCGCGAGGTTGGACCGCACCTCGTCCCCCACGCTGTTTTCCCTTCCCGCTACCGGGACAACGGCCGAGACCGGCCCCTATTCCCCGAGGGCAATTCGGCGGCCGAACGGCATCTCGTTCGACGGACGGCCATGCCCGTGACACGCAACCGGCAGGTCAGGGACGATGTTCCCGCATGGCTCCCCTCTGGCCTCGCCGCCCGAGTCGCCGTTAGCCTCCGCATCGTTCCGCCACGACCCGCGCCTCGGAGACGGCCATGCAGCGCCTCGACACCATGATGACGGACGACCTCCGCGCCTTCCGGCGGCAGGCGGGGGATCGGCATGCCGCCTTCCGTGCCCGCGGGCTGAAGCTGGACAGCAGCCGGGGCAATCCGTCGCCGGAGCAGCTGGATCTGTCGAACGCGCTGCTGTCCCTGCCCGGGGCGGACGGATTCCGGTCGGCGGAGGGCGTCGACGGTCGCAACTATCCCGGCGACATGCGCGGCCTGCCGGAGGCGCGGGCGCTGTTCGCGCCGATGCTGGGCTCCCCGGCAGAGCAGGTGCTGATCGGCGGGAATTCCAGCCTGCGGCTGATGCACGACCTGATCGTCTTCGCCCTGCTGCACGGATTGCCCGAGAGCGAGGCGTCGTGGAGCGCCCGTGCCCCTATCACCTTCCTGTGCCCGGCGCCGGGCTATGACCGGCACTTCGCCATCTGCGAGAGCTTCGGCATCCGCATGATCCCGGTGCCGCTGACCGGGCACGGGCCGGACATGGACGTGGTCGAGCGGCTGGTGGCCGAGGACCCGTCGATCAAGGGCATGTGGTGCGTGCCGAAATACAGCAACCCGACCGCCGAGACCTATTCGCCCGAGACCGTGGAGCGGCTGGCGGCGATGCGCAGCGCGGCCCCGGACTTCCGTCTGTTCTGGGACAACGCCTACGCGGTGCACCACCTGACCGAGCGGCCGCACGCGCTGGCGAACATCCTGGAGGCCTGCGCCCGGCACGGAAACGCCAACCGCCCCTTCGTCTTCGGCTCGACCTCGAAGATCACCTTCGCCGGCAGCGGCCTGGCGCTGTTCGCCGCGTCCACCGCCAACCTGGACTGGGCGCGCACGCACCTGTCGCGGCAATCGATCGGCCCCGACAAGCTGAACCAGCTGCGCCATGTCCGGCTGCTGCGGGACGATGCCGGCATCGCCGCGCTGATGGAACGGCACCGGCAGATCATCGCGCCGAAGTTCCAGCGCGTGCAGGCGGTGTTCGCGGAGCATCTCGGCGAATCCGGCGTCGCCCGCTGGACCGAGCCGGAGGGCGGCTACTTCATCAGCCTGGACGTCCGCCGCGGCTCCGCCCGCCGGACCGTGGCCCTGGCGCAGGAGGCCGGGGTGGCGATGGTGCCGGCCGGCGCGACCTTCCCCTATGGCCGCGACCCGGACGACCGCAACATCCGCATCGCCCCGACCTTCCCGTCGATCGAGACTGTCGGCCTGATGGCGGAGGGCGTGGCGCTGTCGGTGCTGGTGGCGACCAGCGAGGCGATCCTGGCCGAGCGCGAGGCCGGCGGCGGCCACTGACCGACCGGGTTTCAGCTGGGCGGATTCGCCCCGGTCGTGGCCAGCGTCTGGCTGAGCCAGCGGGCCGCCATGGCCTGGTAGGGGATCAGGGGCAGCGGATGGCCGCGAGCCCGCCGCGGCCCTCCGCTGTCACCGGCTCGAATTCGCCGGTGTCCGGGTCGCGCACCAGCAGCCGGCCCGAGGCGACGCCGAAATAGGCGCCGTGCAGCTGCAGCTTGCCGCGCCCGACCAGGATCGAGACGCAGGGGAAGGTCATCAGGTTCTGCAGGCTCAGCTCGACCGAGGCGAACTCCAGCCGGCGCAGATAGTCGTCGCCATCCTCCGGCTTGCGGGGGCCGAGACTCTCCGCCGCGGGGGCGATCTGCGACATCCAGCGGCCGATGAAGTCGCCGGGCGACAGCGGCTCCTGCTCGTCGGCGAAGGCGCGGATGCCGCCGCAATGGGCATGGCCCAGCACCACGATGTGCTTCACCCGCAGCGCCTGCACGCCGAATTCCAGCGCGGCGCTGGTGCCGTGCTGGGTCTCCCGGTCGGGCTCGTAGGGCGGCACCAGGTTGGCCACGTTGCGCACCACTAGAAGCTCGCCCGGCGCCGCATCGAAGATGACCTCCGGCGACACCCGCGAATCGACACAGCCGATGACCATGATCTCGGGCTTCTGCCCGGCCTCAGCCAGCATTTCGTAGCGATTGCGCTCGGCGGCGAACCGGCCGCTGAGAAAGGCGCGATAGCCCTCGGTAAGCCGTTCGGGAAACATGGCCGTTCTCACATCCACCTCGCCGCGACAAGGAATGCGGCAGAAGCGTGGCAATAGCAAACGACGACGCCCGCGCCAATACGGACCGCGCCAAATGGGATCGCGGTTGGATCGGCTCCGGGTCTGTTCTAAGGAGGGTGGAGACCATGGGGCAGGATCGACAGTGCGGACCGAATGCTGACGCTGGAGCGCATCTGCAGGAGCTTCGGGACCGTCCGGGCGTTGGACGACGTGTCGCTGTCGATCGCGCATGGGGAGATCGTCTGCCTGGTCGGCCGGTCCGGCTGCGGCAAGTCCTCGCTGCTGCGCATCGTCGCCGGGGTCGATGCCCCCGACAGCGGCCGGATCCTGCTGGACGGCGCGGAGATCGCGGGCCCGGGCGGATTCGTCGAGCCCGAGGACCGCAACATCGGCTTCATGTTCCAGGACTACGCGCTATTCCCGCATCTGACGGTCGAGGAGAACGTGGCCTTCGGCCTGAAGCGGCTGCCGCGCGAAGCGGCACGCACCCGGGCGGCGGAGGTGATCGACCGCATCGGCATCGCGGCGCTGGCGGGCCGCTATCCGCATACCCTGTCGGGCGGCGAGCAGCAGCGCGTGGCCTTGGCGCGGGCGCTGGCGCCGAAGCCGATCATCCTGCTGATGGACGAGCCCTTCTCCAACCTCGACCGCGGCCTGCGGGAGCAGGTGCGGGAGGAGACCATCGCCACACTCAGGGCCCTCGGCACGACGGCGATCATGGTGACCCATGACCCCGAGGAGGCGCTGTCGGCCGGCGACCGCGTGGTGCTGATGCAGAAGGGCCGTGTCGTCCAGGTCGGCACCGGCTACGAGATCTACGACCACCCCAACTCGCTCTACGCCGCCGAGTTCCTGTGCTCGCTCAACCGGATCGTCGGCACCGTCCGCGACGGCCGGATCGAGACGCCGCTCGGCGCCTTTCCGGCCCGGCCCGGACTGGCCGAGGGCAGTGCCGCCGTGGCCTGCATCCGGCCGCAGGCCCTGGCCCTGGCGCGGCCGGGAGAAGGCCTGCCGGGGCGCATCGTCGGCTGCTCGTTCCTGGGCGAGATCGAGCAGCTGACGATCCGGGCGGAGGGCATTCCGGATCTCCTCCGCCTGCGCACCACCGGCCGGATCGAGGCGAAGCCGGGCGAACCGGTCGCCGTGGCCGTCGATCCCGCCGGGGTGCTGGTGTTCGCCGCGGAGTGAGACCGAATGCCACGACGTAACCAAGCGGCTTGACGACGCGAATTCATCTGTGTTGGAGCAAATGCGTCTTGATCGCAGTATGATGGGGCAAATGCGTCTTGGTCGCAGATCGCCAATCCGGCCGGACGATCACAGGGGGAGTCGCACGATGAGGGACGTTTCCGTATTCCGGCTCGCGCTCGTGGCGGGCGTTGCCGTGGTTGGCTTCGCCGGCACCGCCGCGGCCGACATCAACATCTACACGACGCGCGAGCCGGGGCTGATCCAGCCGCTGCTCGACGCCTACACCGCCAAGAGCGGCGTCAAGGTGAACACCGTCTTCCTGAAGGACGGGCTGGCCGAGCGGGTCGCCGCCGAGGGGCAGAGCTCGCCCGCCGACCTGCTGATGGCGGTCGATGCCGGCAACCTGGCCGATCTGGTGGACAAGGGCGTCACCCAGCCGATCGAGTCCAGCGTCCTGACCGCCGCGGTTCCGGCGCAGCTGCGTGACCCGAACAACCACTGGGTCTCGCTGTCGGTCCGCGCCCGCCTGCTCTACGCCGACAAGAACCTCGACCTGACGGCCTTCAACTACGAGGACCTGGCCGACCCGAAGTGGAAGGGCAAGGTCTGCATACGGTCGGGCCAGCACCCGTACAACACGGCGCTGTTCGCCGACTACATCGCGCATTACGGCGCCGAGAAGACCGAGGCCTGGCTGACCGGGGTCAAGGCGAACCTGGCGCGCAAGGCCGGCGGCGGCGACCGCGACGTGGCCAAGGACATCCTCGGCGGCATCTGCGACATCGGTATCGCCAATTCCTACTATGTCGGGCTGATGCGCTCCGGCAAGGGCGGCGAGGAGCAGGTCGCCTGGGGCAATGCGATCAAGGTGATCCTGCCGACCTTCAAGGACGGCGGCACCCAGGTGAATGTCAGCGGCGCGGCCCTGGCCAAGCATTCGCCGAACAAGGCCGAGGCGGTGAAGCTGCTGGAGTACCTGGTGTCCGACGACGCCCAGAAGATCTATGCCGAGGCCAATTTCGAGTATCCGGTGAAGGCCGGCGCCCAGGCCGACCCGATCATTGCCTCCTTCGGCGAGCTGAAGGTCGATTCCGTGCCGCTGACGGAGATCGTCAAGCACCGCAAGCAGGCGAGCGAGCTGGCCGAGAAGGTCGGTTTCGACGGCTGATCGAGGATCCGGGCGCGGCCCCGACCGCGCCCGGCGTCTCCCGACGATGACCCAAGCCATCCTGCAGGCCCCTGCCCTGACCGTCGCCCGGCGCCAGCCCGGACGGCGCTGGCTGTCGGCCGCCGCGATCATCGGCGGGCTGGTGGCCCTGCCGGTCCTGGCCCTGGCCTGGGAGGCGCTGCAGGGCTCGGGCGGGCTGTGGCCGCATCTTCTCGCCTATGTGCTGCCGCCGGCCCTGGGCCAGACGGTCACGCTGCTGCTGGGGGTCGGCGTGCTGGTCACCGTGATCGGCACCTCGGCGGCCTGGCTGGTGACGGCCTACGACTTCCCGGGCCGCCGGCAGCTGGAATGGGCGCTGCTGCTGCCGCTGGCGGTGCCGACCTACATCATCGCCTATGCCTATCTCGACATCCTGCACCCGCTGGGCGTGGTGCAGGGGGCGATCCGGGATCTCCTGGGCTATTCCAGCCCGCGCGAGTTCCGGCTGCCCGACATCCGGTCGATGGCCGGCTGCATCGTGCTGCTGGGCTTCGTGCTGTACCCCTATGTCTACATCACCACCCGGGCGATGTTCCTGACCCAGGCGGCCAACCTGGTCGAGGTCTCGCGCACGCTCGGCACCCGGCGCAGCCAAGTGTTCCGGCGGGTGGCGCTGCCGCTGGCGCGGCCGGCCATCGCGGTCGGGGTGAGCCTGGCGCTGATGGAGACGCTGAACGACATCGGCGCGTCCGAGTTCCTCGGCGTCCGGTCGCTGACCATCTCGGTCTACACCACCTGGGTGACGCGCGCGGACCTGCCCGGCGCGGCGCAGATCGCGCTGGCCATGCTGGTTCTGGTGGTCGCCCTGGTGGTGATCGAGCGCTGGGCACGCCGCCGGCAGCGCTACTGGACCGGGGCGCAGCGCATGCGCGCCTTCACCCCGCACCGGCTGCCCCTCCTCCCCGGCCTGGCGGCGCTGGCCCTGGGCCTGGTTCCGGTCCTGATCGGCTTCGCCGCCCCGGCCCTCCATCTCGCGGTCGAGGCGTGGAAACGGTTCCGCTTCAGCGGGATCTCCGACCGGCTGCTGTCCGAGGCGGCGAACACGGTGGCCCTGTCGGCGATCGCGACCATCGCCGTCCTGCTGTTCGGCGTGATCGTCGCCTATACGGAGCGATCGAGGCCGGGCCGCGTCACCGCCGCGCTGCAGCGGCTCTCGACTCTCGGCTACGCCATGCCGGGCACGGTGATCGCGATCGGCATCCTGGTCCCGGTCGCCGCCCTCGACCAGGTGATCGACCGGACGGCATCCGCCTGGCTCGGCGTCTCCACCGGCCTGTTGCTGATCGGGTCCGGCGCGGCCCTGGTCTATGCCTATGTCGCCCGGTTCCTGGCAATCTCCACCGGCGCGGTCGAGGCCGGCTTCAGCCGCATTCCCCGCTCCTTCGACCAGGCGGCCCGCAGCCTGGGCCAGACCGTGACCGGCACCTTCCGGCACGTGCATCTGCCGCTGTCCAAGGCCGCGCTGGCCGCGGCCGGGCTTCTGGTGTTCGTCGACTGCATGAAGGAGCTGCCGGCGACCCTGCTGCTGCGGCCGCTCAATGTCGAGACGCTGGCGACGCATCTCTACGGCGAGGCGGCACGCGGCACCTATGAGGAGGCGGCGATCGCCGCCCTGGCCATCGTCCTGGTCGGGATCCTGCCGGTCGTGCTGCTGGCCCGGATCGGGCGGCGCAGCGCGTAGGCCTCAGCCGCGCCGGCGCCGGCGCCGTCCTCCCTCGCCGTCGCCGCCATCGACCGTCTTCGGGGCCGGCAATTGGACCGCGGCGGCCAGGTTCGGGAAGGCGGCGGTCTTGTGCGGCAAGGCCATCGCCTCGACGAAGTGCTGCTGGAACATCGGCTCGACCGCGGTCTCGATCTTCTCGACGCGGCGGACCACCTGCTCGATCTCGGCACGGGCCGCGCGGCTGACCAGGGCGATGCGGGCGCCGGTGCCCGCGGCGTTGCCGCCGGCCACGACCTTGGCCAGGTCGCAATCCGGGATCAGCCCCAGCACCATGGCGTATTTCACGTCGATATGGCTGCCGAAGGCGCCGGCCAGGGTGATGCGGTCGACATGGTCGACGCCGAGCTTGTCCATCAGCAGGCGCACGCCGGCGTAGAGCGCGGCCTTGGCCAGCTGGATGGCGCGGACGTCGTTCTGGGTGACGCGCAGCTCGCGCTCACCATCGCGGTGCAGGACATAGCTGAAGGTGCGGCCGTCGGCGACGATGCGGTCGCTGCGCGCCGCCATGCCGCCGTCGATCACCCCGTCCTGGGTGATGATGCCGGCCAGGAACATCTCGGCCAGCACCTCGATGATGCCGGAGCCGCAGATGCCGGTGACGCCGGTGCGGCGCACCTTCTGGGCGAAGCCCTCCTCATCCGACCACAGCTCGCTGCCGATGATGCGGAAGCGCGGCTCCAGCGTGTCGCGGTCGATCCGCACCCGCTCGATCGCTCCCGGCGCGGCACGCTGGCCGGAGGAGATCTGCGCGCCCTCGAAGGCCGGGCCGGTGGGGCTGGAGCAGGCCAGCAGGCGATCCTTGTTCCCGAGCACGATCTCGGCATTGGTGCCGACATCGACGATCAGCCGCAGCTCGTCGGATTTGTGCGGCTCCTCCGACAGGATCACCGCGGCGGTGTCGGCACCGACATGGCCGGCGATGCAGGGCAGCGCATAGACCCGGGCGTTGGGATGGACCTTCAGGTCGATCTCGGTCGCCCAGATGTTGATCGCCTGGTCGGTGGCCAGGGCGAAGGGCGCGCCGCCCAGCTCGATCGGGTCGATGCCCAGCACCAAGTGATGCATGATCGGGTTGCCGACCAGCGTCACCTCCAGCACGTCCTCGACCTCCAGCCCCGCCTGGGCGGTGACATGCGCGGCGAGATCGTTCAACGCGCCCCGCACCGCCTCGGTCAGCGCCTTGTCGCCGCCCGGGTTCATCATGATGTAGCTGACCCGGCTCATCAGATCCTCGCCGAACCGGATCTGCGGGTTCATGGCGCCGCCGGAAGCGACGACCTCGCCGGTCTCGATGTCGCAGAGATGGCAGGCGATGGTGGTGGAGCCGACGTCGTAGGCCAGGCCGTAGATCTTGTCGCGGAACCCGGGCCAGACGGCCAGCAGGCGCTTCACCCGCTGCTCGCGCACCGCCACGGTGCAGGTCCAGCCGCCGCCCTGCTCACTCTGGGCCCGAAGCGCCTTCTGCAGCCGCTGCACGACGCGCAGGTCGCAGTCGAGACCGGTGATGCCCCACTGCTCGGCCAGCGCCTCCTCCAACCGGCGCAGGTCGCCGGAGGGGTCGTGCATATCGGGCTCGCGCACCTCGACATAGTAGAGCTTGACCGGCGGATCGACCTCGATGACCCGGTGCTCGGCATCCTTGCGGACGACCTGCTTGTGCACCTGGCTCTCGGGCGGCACGTCGATGACGAGGTCGCCCTGGATCATGGTCTGGCAGGACAGGCGCCGGCCCGGCTTCAGCGAGCGCTTCTCGGCATAGCGCAGCTCCGCCGCCCCGGCCTCCGAGGCGTGGCAGGCCCGAGATTCGATGCCGTGCTTGGCGAACTGGCCGTCGCCGATCTCGACCTGGCAGCGGCCGCAGATCGACCGGCCGCCGCAGACGCTGTCGACATCGACGCCGAGCGACCGCGCCGCCTGCAGCAGCGGCGTGCCCAGCGCGAAGCGGCCACGCCGGCCGGACGGTGTGAAGACGACCAGCGCGGTCTGGGTCGAATCCTGGCCGGGCGGCTGCCCGGGATCGATCATGTTCATCGCCAACCCGTCACCCTCGCGGTACCCCGGCCGAGGCACCGCGCCGTCATGCTCATTGCGCCGCCCGGCGCCGGCGCCCTTCGCGGCCACCCCGCGCGCCCGCGGCCTCGGCGCCTTCGGCCGCCGGCTCGCGGTACTGGCGGATCCAGCGGGCACAATGCGGATCGTGCCCCATCATCGTGTCGGCGCCCAGCACCGCCTGCAGGCTCTCCGCATGCAGCGGATTGGTTATGGCCGAGGTCATGCCGGCGCCAATCGCCATGGTCAGGAAGGCGGCGTTCAGCCCGTGCCGGTTCGGCATGCCGAAGCTGACATTGGAGGCGCCGCAGGTGGTGTTGACCTTCAGCTCCTCGCGCAGCCGGCGGACCAGGGTGAAGACCTGGCGCCCGGCGGTGTTGATGGCGCCGATCGGCATCACCAGCGGGTCGACCACGATGTCGGCGTAGGAGATGCCGTGGTCGCGCGCCCGCTCGACGATCTTCTTGGCGACGGCGAAGCGGACGTCCGGGTTCTCGGAGATGCCGGTCTCGTCGTTCGAGATGGCGACGACGGCGGCGCCGTACTTCTTGACCAGCGGCAGCACGGTCTCCAGCCGCTCGTCCTCACCGGTCACGGAGTTGACCAGGGCCTTGCCCTTGTAGACGGCCAGCCCCGCCTCCAGCGCCGCAACGATCGAGCTGTCGATCGACAGCGGCACGTCGGTGATCGACTGCACCAGCTGGATGCATTCGGCCAGGATGCGCGGCTCGTCCGCCAGCGGGATGCCGGCGTTGACGTCCAGCATCTGGGCCCCGGCCGCGACCTGGGCGAGCGCGTCGGACTGGACCCGGCTGTAGTCGCCGTTCTTCATCTCCTCGGCCAGGATCTTCCGGCCGGTCGGGTTGATCCGCTCGCCGATGATGACGAAGGGCCGCTCGAAACCGATGGCGATCTCCCTGGTCGCCGAGCTCACCACTGTGTCCGTCATGCCCTGCCTTCGGATGCTGGAGTTCTGTGGGATCGAGGCTAGGAGGAACGCCCCCGCCGGGATCGTCTTGCAGCGGCATCGCCTGCCGCAGGCGCGTCAGGGCGCGATGCCGCCGGATTCCACGAGGGCCCGCAGCCGGGCATCGTCGTATTCCGCCTCGATCCGTGCTGCCGCCGCCTCGGCCTCGGCCTGCAGGTCGTCGCCGCACTCGACCGGCTCGGACTTCTTCCATTCCTCGAGATAGCTGTCGGCGTCGCGCGCCTTGCCGCGCATGGCGGCGTGGTCGATGGCGTCCTGGAAGCGCTGCGACAGCAGCACCTTGGCCTGGTCGCGCCGGCCGGCCTTGGCGGTGACCTGGCTCGGGATGTCGCGCCAGGAGACGATGATGAGCTGCGGCATGGGAGGTCCTGTGGGATAGATGGACGCTGTATGAGATGATTTGATCGGAATTCACGGAGCGACCGTCCTATTTCCGACGGCCGGGGAGCGAGATGCGATGCAGGGCGATGATCGCGAGGCGCGTCGAAAGCTGGAGCGGCTGAGGGCGGAGTTGGCGAAGGGAGAACGGGATCTCGCAGCCGGACGAGTCGTCGTCATCGAGACCGATGAAGAGTTGCAGATGTTCTTCGAGGGCCTGGAGAACGGATCGAGTTTCGATGAGCGGGCCGCCCGCTTTCGCGCTCGGACTGCAGAGCGCCGGCATACCCCGGCGGAAGAACTGCAACGCGAAGGCCGCGATGAGAGATAGGTTGGGTTCGCGGGACGCGAACCCAACATTGTGCCGCTCGCACTCCCGAAAATGTTGGGTTCGCAAAGCGAACCCAACCTACGGATCCACTTGCCGTTGGTTGGCCGACCTCGCCACGAACTGCGCGAACTCGCCATAGCCCGTGAACCGATACTCATAGGCCAGCCCCAGCCGCTCCGCCGCGGCCTTGGCCTGAGCCTGCAGCGCCGGGTTCTCGGTCTGGGCCAGATAGACCAGGCGGCGGTAGTTGCCGAAGATCATCGGCAGCAGTTCCGGGTGGCGGTCCAGCCCCATGCCCTCGACGATCAGGGCCTGGAAGTGGCGGACCAGATAGTCGGTCAGGAAGAAGCTGCCCGGCTCCTCCTCCATCAGCCGGTCGAAATCGGCCGATCCGGCAAAGAAGGCGTAGCAGTGCGGGCCGCCGATCCGCTCGGCCCCCTCCTCTGCCGCCACCCGGTCGATGGCGCCGCCGCTGCCGCAATCGGCATAGGCGATGCGGATGCGGCTCCAGCCCATCGCGCGGGCGGTGCGGATGCGCCGGCGCAGCCGGTCGGCGATGCGCTCCGGCCGATTGTGCAGGATGGCGGGCAGGCAGGTGACGGCGACGCGGTCCGCGATGCCGCTGGCGCGGATCACGGCCAGCGTCTCGCGCGCCAGGGCACCACAGGCGATCAAGAGCGTCCGGTCCGGGCCGGGGGCCACCCCGGCCACGCCGAACCGCCCGGCCGACGATACTGGGGGCCTCAGGCCGTCGCGCTCTTCGCCTGGTTGTGCTTGCGCCGCATGAAGTCCTTGGCCGTCTCCACTGCCACCGCCGCGTCGCGGCAATAGGCGTCGGCGCCGATTTCCCGTGCGAATTCCTCGTTCAGGGGCGCACCGCCGACGAGCACCACGTAGTCGTCGCGGATCCCCTGCTCCTTCAACGTGTCGATCACCACCTTCATATAGGGCATCGTCGTCGTCAGCAGGGCGGACATGCCGACGATATCGGGCTGATGCTCCTCGATCGCCTTCAGGTAGTTCTCGACCGGGTTGTTGATGCCGAGGTCGATCACCTCGAAGCCTGCGCCCTCCATCATCATCGACACCAGGTTCTTGCCGATGTCGTGGATGTCGCCCTTGACCGTGCCGATCACCATCTTGCCAACCTTGGGCGCCCCGGTCTCGGCCAACAGCGGCCGCAGCACGAACATGCCGCGCTTCATGGCGTTGGCGGCCAGCAGCACCTCGGGCACGAACAGGATGCCGTCGCGGAAGTCGATGCCGACGATGCGCATGCCTTCGACCAGCGCCTTGGTCAGGACGTCATAGGGCGTCCATTTGCGCGCGAGCAGGATGTTGACGCCCTCGACGATCTCGTCGGCGAGGCCGTCATAGAGGTCGTCCCACATCTGCTCGACGAGTTCCTCGTCGTTCAGCGCGTTCAGGTCGATATCGTCATCCGCCATGGGGCCCTCGATCGCCGGCTGCTGACTAGCCACGGCTCGCATTAACCGGGATGCCGGGTGCCGCCGCTAGCCTGGAACCGACCCCGACTGCGAAGGCGGCGACACGCCGGCGCGGCCAGCGGCATCGTTGCGCTGGACACCCGCGGCCGCCCCCCGGATGATGCCGCTCCTTCCGGCCGCGCGGTTGCCATGGATATCCAGGACTCCCTGCTCACCTTCCTCCGCCATTTCCCGCGGACGGACGACGCCACCCTGATCATCCTCAAGGGCCACCTTCTGCTGGAGGAGGAGATCAACAACCTGCTGCAGGAGATGCTGCCCAACCCGGAGGCGCTGGAGGGGCTGCAGATCAACTTCTTCACCAAGACGCAGTTCGCGCGCGCCCTGATCAAGAACGAAGCGCTGGACGGCATATTGGATGCGGCGGAGAAGCTGAACCGCCTGCGCAACCGGCTGGCGCACAACCTGGAACCATCGGGGGTCGAGGCGGCGATCCGCGATTTCGTCACCGCCGCCGACGGCCGGATCCTGGGCGGCGAGACGGCACCGGAGCAGCAGTTGAAGCGGCGCATCGCCTTCCTCTGCGGCCAGTTGCTGCGCTTCCGCACCGAGTACCGCGCCGCGCGCCAGATCCTGAAGACCAGGGTGGGCGCCGGCAAGACCAAGCCGAAGCGGTCCTGAGGACGGCCATGCCGAACTGGCGCAATCGCGGCGGCGGGCGGCGCGACCCGGAGCGGGTCGAGCGGGCCGTGAAGGCGGACCGGCTGCGGCGCGACCGCCGGGCCAAGACCGCCCATGAAGCGCAGGAGGCCGAGCGCAACACGCTCGCGATCGGCCTTCTGGCCGGGGAGATCGCAGACCGGGATGCCGCCACGACTTCACAGGAAGGCGATCCCATTCCCAAACGCCGCCTCCCGCGGGATACTGGGTGAATGCGGATCGACATCTTCTTCGACGTGGTCTGCCCCTGGTGCTACATCGGCAAGCACCGGCTGCAGCGCGCCCTGGCGATGCGGCCCCTGCCGGGGCTGGAGATCCGCTGGCAGCCCTTCCAGCTCAATCCGGAGATGCCGAAGCAGGGCGTCGACCGGCAGAGCTACATGATCGCCAAGTTCGGCGGACGCGAGCGCATGCGGCAGATCAACGCCGTGGTCGCCGAGGCCGCCGGCAAGGAAGGCCTGCCCCTGAACCAGAGCGTGATCCGCCGCACCCCGAACACGGTCGAGGCGCATCGGCTGATCCGCCACGCCGGTGGGCAGGGCGAGGCCGACCGCATGGTCGACGCGCTGTTCGCCGCCTATTTCGTCCACGGCCTGGATGTCGGCAACCGCGAGATCCTGGTCGAGATCGCGGAGGAACTCGGTTTCGACCGCAAGCGCGTGGCGGGCGTCCTGGCCAGCGAGATCGGCGTGGCCGAGATCCAGGCCGCCGACCTGCGCGCCCGGCAACTCGGCATCCAGGCGGTGCCCTGCTTCGTCTTCGACAGCCGCTACGCCGTCTCCGGCGCGCAGGAGCCGAGCGCCTTCCTGCCGCTGCTCGACCTCGCCCGCGAGCATGCCGTCTCCGCCCCGCTGTCGGAGCGGGCGTGAAAACACTGATGTAGGTTGGGTTCGCCTCGGCGAACCCAACAAGTGTTTGCGCTGACAGCTACCCGGCGCTTCGCAGCGAGATGCTGGCGCGGCGGCCGATCTCGGCGACGAAATTCTCCAGATCATCCGGCGCGATATCGATGTATCGACCTTCCTCGATATCAGCGAAGCCGATCCGGGCGGCCTCCCGCAGCCGTTGGAGAACGGATTCGTAGAGATGATCCGTCAGGCCGATGTCGCGTGTCGGCATACCAGCTCTCCCATATCGGCCGAGCGTAGCATATGGGCGAGCGTGTTGGGTTCGCGATGCGAACCCAACCTACGCTGCGGTCCTATCCCGCCAGATCGGCCAGGCGCTGCACCAGCTTGCGGGCACCGCCCACCCGGTCCTGCGGTGTTTCCCAGCCGCGGGCATAGACCAGCTTCTGGTCCGGCCGCACCTTGATCGCCCCGGCCATGCGCTGGATGAAGCCGATCAGCTTGTCCGGCCGTGCGAACCGGTTGTCGCGGAAGCCGATCACCGCGCCCTTCGGCCCGGCATCCAGCCGCTCCACCCCCGCGGCGCGGCACAGGCGCTTGATCGCCACCAGCTCCAGCAGGTTCTCGACCTCCTCCGGCAGGGCGCCGAAGCGGTCGATCAGCTCGGCGGCGAAGCCGTCCAGCTCCGCCTGGCCTTCCAGCGCCGAGATCCGGCGGTAGAGGTCGAGCCGCACCTGCAGGTCGGCGACATACTCCTCCGGGATCAGCACCGGCACGCCCAGATTGATCTGCGGCGTCCAGCTCTCGACCAGATCCTCGACCGCGCTGATGCCGGCACGGGCGGCGCGCACCGCCTCGTCCAGCATCTGCTGGTACAGCTCGGCCCCGACCTCGCGGATATGGCCCGACTGTTCCTCGCCCAGGAGGTTGCCGGCGCCGCGGATGTCCATGTCGTGGCTGGCCAGGGTGAAGCCGGCGCCCAGCGTGTCCAGCGTCTCGATCACGTGCAGCCGCTGCTGCGCCGTCTTGCTCAGCGCCTTGCGCGGGGCATAGGTCAGATAGGCGTAGCCGCGCAGCTTCGACCGGCCGATGCGGCCGCGCAGCTGGTACAGCTGGGCCAGGCCGAACAGGTCGGCGCGGTGGATCACCATGGTGTTGGCCGACGGCACGTCGAGGCCGGATTCGACGATCGCCGTGGCCAGCAGCACGTCGAACTGCCCGTCGTAGAAGGCGCTCATCACCTCCTCGAGCTGGGTCGCCGGCATCTGGCCGTGGGCGACCGCGATCTTCACCTCCGGCACCAGCTCCAGCAAGGTCTGGTGCGCCTCGCCCAGATCCTCGATCCGCGGGCAGACATAATAGGTCTGGCCGCCGCGGAAATGCTCGCGCAGCACCGCCTCGCGGATGATCACCGGGTCGAAGGGCAGGACGAAGGTGCGCACCGCCAGCCGGTCGATCGGCGGGGTGGTGATCAGCGACAGCTCGCGCACCCCGGACAGCGACATCTGCAGCGTGCGCGGGATCGGCGTTGCCGTCAGCGTCAGCACATGCACGTCCTCGCGCAGCGCCTTCAGCTTCTCCTTCTGCTTCACGCCGAAATGCTGCTCCTCGTCGACGATGACGAGGCCGAGATTCTTGAACGACACCTGCTTCGACAGGATGGCGTGGGTACCGACGACGATGTCCATGGTGCCGGCCGCCAGCTCGTCCCGCACCAGCTTCGCGTCCTTCGGCGTGACCATGCGCGACAGTTGGGCGACGCGCAGCGGCAGCCCTTTGAAGCGCTCGGAGAAGGTGCGGAAATGCTGCCGGGCCAGGAGGGTGGTCGGCACCACCACCGCCACCTGCACGCCGTTGGCGGCGGCGGCGAAGGCGGCGCGCAGCGCCACCTCGGTCTTGCCGAAGCCGACATCGCCGCAGACCAGCCGGTCCATCGGCCGACCGGCCTGCAGGTCGTCCAGCACCTCGTCGATGGCGCGCTGCTGGTCCTCAGTCTCGGCGTAGGGGAAGCGGGCCGCGAACTCCTCGTACAGCCCCTCGGGCGGCGGCAGCGACGCGGTGGTGCGCAGGGCGCGGGCGGCGGCGATCCGCATCAGCTCCTCCGCCATGTCCTTCAGCCGCTTCTTGACGCGCGCTTTCCGCGCCTGCCAGCCGGCGCCACCCAGCTTGTCGAGCTGCACGGCCATGTCGCCGGAGCCGTAGCGCGACAGCACCTCGATGTTCTCGACCGGCACGAACAGCTTGTCGCCGCCGTCATAGACGATGCGCAGGCAGTCATGCGCCGCGCCGCCTACGGTCAGCGTCTCCAGCCCCTCGTAGCGGCCGATGCCGTGGTCCTGGTGGACCACGATGTCGCCCGCCGCCAGGGCCGAGACCTCGGCGATGAACTGCTCGGATTTGCGGCGCTTCTTCTGCGGCCGGGTCAGCCGGTCGCCGAGGATGTCCTGCTCGGTGATCACGGCAAGGTCCGGCGCGGCGAAGCCGTGCTCCAGCGGCAGCACAACCATCACGGCGCTGGCCGGGTTGGTCTTCTCCACCCCGGCCCAGCTCTCGGCCACGGCGAAGTCGGCGCGGCCCTGCTCCGACAGCATCGAGCGCAGCCGGTCGCGGGCGCCGGGGGTGTAGCCGGCGATCAGCACGCGCTTGCCGGCGGTCTTCAGCTCGCCGATGTGATTCCGCACCGCGGCGTAGAGATTGACCTCGGGATTGGCTCGGGCCTCCGCGAAATCGTGCCCGCGCCGTCCGCCGGCGTCGGTGCCGCCCTCCGGCGGGGCGAAGGGCGAGAAGTCGGCCACCGGCCGGCCTGCAAGGCAGGTATCCCATTCCGCCACGTCGAGATACAGGCGATCGGGCGGGATCGGCCGGTAGGGCACGCCCTTGGCCTTCTTCTGCGCCGCCTGGTGGGTCAGCCGTGCCTCGTAGAAATCGGCGATCTGGGCCAGGCGCTGGTCGCGCGCCTGCTCCAGCTGGTGGTCGAGCGTGACCGAGGCGTCGGGCAGGTAATCGAAGACCGTGTCGAGATGGTCGTGGAACAGCGGCAGCCAATGCTCCATCCCGGCCTGCTTGCGCCCGGCCGACACCGCTTCGTACAGCGGGTCGTCGTCGTTGATGGCGCCGAACAGCTCGCGATAGCCGCTGCGGAACCGGGCGATCGAGGCGGAGTCGAGGAACACCTCGCCCATCGGCTTCAGCGTGATCCGCTCGACCTCGCCGGTGGTCCGCTGCGACATCGGGTCGAAGCGGCGGATCTTCTCCAGCTCGTCGCCGAACAGGTCGAGCCGCAGCGGCTCCTCCGTCCCCGGCGGGAACAGGTCAACGATGCCGCCGCGGACGGCGAACTCGCCCGGTTCGCGCACGGTCTGCGCCCGGACGTAGCCGTTGCGGGCCAGGAACGCCTGCAGCCCTTCCAGATCCACCCGCTGCCCCGGCGCGACCGACAGGCTGGCCTCGGCGAAGGCATCGCGTGGCGGCACCCGCTGCATCGCAGCGCCGATCGTGGTCAGCACGACGAAGGCCCGCCCGGGCTCGCGCGGCAGCAGCAGGCGGGTCAGCGCGTCGACGCGCTCCGCCACCGTCTCCGGATTCGGCGAGACGCGGTCATAGGGCAGGCAGTCCCAGGGCGGCAGCACCACGACCGCCAGGTCGGGCGCGAAGAAGGCCAGCGCCGCCTCCAGCGCCGGCAGCCGGGCGTCGTCGCTGGCGACGTGCAGCAGGCCCTTGTCGCCGGCCTTGCGCGCCAGCTCGGCGATCAGCCGCGCATCCTGGCCCTGCGGCACGCCGCCGATGGTACGGTGGCGCGCCAAGGCCCGCGTGGCGACGGGTTCGGCCAGGGCGCTCATGCGCGCCCCCGCGACCGGGCATGGTCGATCAGCAGCCGCAGGACGTCGCTGTCGCTGTCGGCCGGGACCGGCACGCGCCCGGTCACCCAATCCCACAGATCGGGATCGTTGTTCTCCAGCAACTCGCCGTAGCGGGCGAGCTGGTCCGCGTCGAGTCGGTCCAGCACGGCATCGGCGAAGCCGCCGAGCAGCAGGTCGGCTTCACGGGTGCCGCGGTGCCAGCTGCGGAAGCGCAGGCGACGCCGCAGCGGCGCGACAGCGTCGCTATCGGTCGGCTCGGTCATTGGGCTCAACCCGCCTCTCCCGCCCTGGGTATGGTCTGCGTTGCGTTTCCAGCGGCCTGGGGCGCCGCTGGGGGTGAAAAGCGTATAACGACATACGGTTGAGCCCCCGGCGGCGCCCCAGGCCGCTGGAAACACAACCCGAAGGGCCGATCACGGAAGGCGCCAGGGGGCGTCGC